>NZ_JBBIAR010000022.1:0-128411 GCF_054185165.1 Bradyrhizobium sp. UFLA05-109
ATAAGAGACAGGGGGAGTGCTTACCGACAATGGGATCCAGTTCACCTTCCCCCCGCGCTATGCGGACGGCCCGAACCGCCTACAACTACGCCCGGCGACTAAAGACCCTGAAGGGCCTCACGCCCTACGAATACATCTGCAAATGCTGGACTTCCCAGTCAGAGCGATTCAAACTCAATCCGCTCCAGCAAATGCCGGGACTAAACACCTAGACGATGAATATATCGTCGATCCGCGCCAGCTATGGTCCGGTTCATGGATCGATGATGCAGCCCTAGAACTAAGGGGCGAGGTGCGAATATGAACCTAGACCATATTTTCAGTCTCATCACCTTCGCGACCGGAGCGCTGTTCTACGTGGTGCTAATGACCACCCTACGGCGCAGACTTAGGCGCTGCATGGTCGTCCCGAAAAAATGGTACAACGGGAGGGGGGCCCACCGGGCCAGTTCGAGGCTGGGCCAGTAGGATGAAGGGCCAAGAAAGGCGCACCAAGCACGCATCCGATCCGCGGCGGACGTTGATGTCTACGTGCGGGCCGCGGCCACTATTGCGAATGACACTTTCAAGAACGGATAGCATCGATCATATGCGCCATGAAAATTGCTGCGCTGGGGAGAATGAGAATAGAAAAGAATAAGGTGCTGATCACGTCCGCCGCCTCCAATGCTGGAAGTGAACGCGCTCCTCGCTGCACAGTCAAAAAGCATCGCGACGGAATCGCGCTTTCATCGGCGGGCTGAGGATTCTCGGCAACATTCGAGTGCCGGACTGGACCTATCGGCCGAACGCCAAGAAAAGCAGTCCGCCGACCACGCCGGCTGCGAACAGTGGAAACAGGATGTCGGGCACAGCGCTTCCTCCGGTACCTTTCGGCGCACTACTCCTACGTTGCGGCTAGCTTTCGCGAAGCGTTGGCAATGTACAGCACTGCATTAGCCAGATTGACGTTGCCCTAACCGATTTCGCTGGTACGGACCGCGGGCGGTCCTGCTTACGCCACCGCATAGACACGTGAAGATACGGACAGTTTCACTACTCTTGGGGTCAAGCATCTTGCAAATAAGCCGAGGCTTGCTTCCGCAGCTTCGACAGTTGGGAGGCTCTTCGCCCAGGTCTATGGTTAGAAAGCTCATTTTGCAGCCTCGCTGGACAGCCAAAGGGAATGCTCGAGGCTCACGCGATTGAAGCCACCACAGCGGGGAAAAATGCGTTTTGGGGCCCGCCCTCTTTAGCCACGTCAGGCCAGCAAATCCGCGAAGTCGTCGAGCGCCACCCGCACCTGCGCTAGGGCGTGGCCGTAACTTTCGATGCTGGTCTTTCGATACACCAGATCAAGCGCGCCCTCGGCGCTCATGAGAGCAGTCAGGATCGTATTGAGTGTCTCTGCCGGAAGCAGCGATAGGCTCGGCACGGTCGGCATCGGTTCAGTCGGTTCGATCATTTCAACCCCACATCACACGAGACAAAAGGGTTTCGTCGCGCCGTGACAGATATGGTCACGGGCCCATTTTCCTGTGGATGTTTATGTGAAGGATGTTGACGCCTCAAATGCGGCGCCCGAGACGGGCAATCTTAAAAAGACTTAATTGTGGCGAATAGGCCACAGCTACCGGACGATCCACTTTGGGCTTACGGATATCCGTAACAACTCTTGCCGCCCGAACACCCGCGCGCCAGGCCATTGCTGTCCCGAAAAGTAAAATATCTTTCCCATTCAGCAAGGCATAAAGGCCGCACCATCTGCTCGCAGGGCCACGTTGCGGCGGATGACCAAAGGACCTAGCGCGACGAGACCTGGTGAAGGCGTTTAAGCAGCACGCCGGTAAACGGAAGGCATCGACGGAATACGAGACAGAGCAGGAAGCCTTCTGGAAAAATTATGAACGATTGAAGGCTGAGCCTTCGCTAGGGACGCCGCGAAGTCGAAAGAGAAATAGTGCGCGACGGCCAAACCGGACTTCAACGACTCGGCGGGCCGGGCCGTTGATCACGTCTTACGGCAGCGCCCCTCGCAGGTCTGCGACACCAAAATCCAATGTGCTTTGGGCCTTGCTGTGTTCTGACACAGCACTGACTCGAGCCGGGCCTTCATTTCGCGCGCGGATCGCGCCAAGCAGGAGCGCCGAGACCGTCAGGCAGCCGAGAACCGCTGTCAAATATAGGTTGGACCAATTGCGCATCATAATTCACCCGTGCGCATCCGCCCCGTTCCGCCGTGAGGTGCATGTTCGAGTCGCTGGGCAATTTGGTGGCGCGAGCGGGGCTTTAGTTAGTTCGGGCTCGCTCAGCGGGCCTCACACAGACCTTAGCGTCACTGGACTTGGCTTTGGACTGCTCCTCGCCATCAACACGTGATCGGCGGGTAATCCAAAGGCCGCTCCAGATGCGGCCTCTTTCATCTCCCCGGCAGCGTATACGACGTGACTGTAGTACGGCCGTTGGGTTTTCGAGGAGATACTATGCAACAGACAGCGACTCTTTAATTACTGTGCGCGTTCGAGCCTGCGACTTTACTCGATCCCGAGTCCGCGGTTTGGAGTGACGGGGAAATCGCGCGAACGTGCCATGTGTCGAATCAAATGGTCCGCCGGCTGCGCGACAGTAGTCCGGACGAACGCCGGTACGTGAACAGGTACGGCAGCATTTCGATCATGCGGACCTCGAACATCGGGCTGCGGGAATGACGCGCTTCACAAGTTTCAAAGTCGTCAACGGCGTGGTCGTATTTTTGGACGACGACGGGGCACCCGTGGCCGATTATCCACTCGGACCCTGGCAATCTGCACGGGAGATCGGACCGTTTATGATCCGGTGGCTCGGCGACGCGCCCGACACGGCTGGGGATGTGTTGGTTCGAGGTTGATTCCACGGCGTTTTTGAGTTGGGCGGCTATCGTCCCACCGGCGAGTAGGCGCACTGGACAGCGAGCGACAACGGCACCGAGCGCGACCGGCCAGGAGCGGCGTCGAGGGCAAGGGCTCGAATGGGCAGAGGAATTTAATCATATAGGCGCGTGCGCATCAGCGTGGCTATGGCTCCATTAAGCCGGACGAGCGCGGCGCGACCATGCTTTCTGTCACAGATAGAAAGACACTACCCAGGGCATCAAATGCGAGTGAGGCACTGGCTTGCTTTGAGCCAGATGTTGTTCACATGCAACCCTTAAGGAGGGATTATGATTGAACTACGTGAACTGACTGACACGGAAGTCGAGTCGGTGTGTGGCGGGGTCACCGACCTCGGCAAGTACATCACAAAGGCGGTCGATGACGCTATCAGCGCTGCCATCGGGGGTAACACACCCCCTGGTAACGGCCCTGGTGTTTATCCTCTGCCGGCGTACAGTCCGAAGTCGGTGCTTTAAGTCACGTTAAATCTCGAAACGCGACAGGAGCGACGGAGAGCCCGCTGCGAAATGGCGGCGGGCTTTTTTGTTTGGCGATGAAGTACGCCATCTCAAAAGGGTGATCATTGCGTCTAAATCGGATACGGGCGTGCGTGTTGGCGCGCTTGAGCTCGGCGGTGGCAACCAGCGCACAAAAGTCGAGCCGGTATCTGGCCCACTCGGCTAGGGGTGAGATTCGTCACAGCAGCAGGTTCAAACTCTGCGACAAAATGCTCGCGTGTCGGCGGAATGGTCCTCCACACTGTGAGATGGAGACTGATCCAATGAGTACCAAAGACAATAGCGAAATCCGTGAATTGAAAGCTGACGAGCTTGAGAGGGTAAGCGGCACGGGCGTCTTCCTGATCCCGCGGGCACCTCTCGGGCCGGCCATCCCGTCCCCATCGCCTACATCCGGCGGGACGGGCGGCGGCGGGGGCGGCGGCGGCAGCGGCAGCGGTCATCATACAAATTGATGAGGACGATCACTGCTAACGTTTCATGGAGACAGGACTAATACTTGCGATCTGCCCGGTGAACCTCCAAGGCCACCGGGCTTTTTCGTGTCCAAGAAACCTCCCAGCAGCGTTGCCGGATAGCGCGGCCCCGGCATCCCCAGCAGGATGCGCGCTGCCTGCCACCGTCGTGGCTAGGATCGTCTCCACTAAGCGGAATTGATGACAGCTTCGGAGTGTCGTTGCTCTGGCTCATGTTTGTCTCCATCCAAGCCAGACCTTCCGTCGCTGTGCGGCCACACTCGCGCAGCGTTCCCGTCCCCGCTGCGAAAGAAGAATTGTTCTGGGCGCAGGCCCAAGGCGGGAAAATTCTCGATTTGGGACCCACTCGCGCATCAATTGGCGTCGATTGGATCAGCTCAGTGCATCAGCTCTGCCATTCTTCCGGCGTGCCGTCTCTGCCCTGAAAATTCCGGTTCCTGACTCAGTAGGTAGGAGACTGGTTTCGATGACTGCGTGGTGGGCAGCCGGTTCGATATCGCGGTTGAAGACCTGCCTGCGGAAAGGCCCATTTTCGGCCGGCTTTTCGCGATCGGTGAGGGCGGCTCTTGTGTCTCTGCGCATAGGTCTCGTCTCTTAGGCACGTTTTGGGGCGGCTGTCTCCGGGGGCAAAAATCCCGTTCCCGCCGGCAAGTTGGTGGACCCATTCCGGTCTAAAGAGTCGATCGAGCCACTTGGGCTTGCGAGATCGCCGGCGCGGCAAGAGCCAAATTCAGTCGACCACTTATAGCGACGGCGCCCCGCGGGTGATGAGCTCGTCCCAGCATGTGCCGGCGCAGCTTCCTGACAGTTATCTCAACAGCTCAGAATCATTTCCCGGCGCCCCGTTGCAATGGACACCAAATTCTTCTGGATACGAAATACTTCGGTAGCTTGGCTGGCACAGAATATTTGAACGTTGGTAGATAACTGCATTTTTCGCGGAGCGAGTGGCATGGGAAGCACGGAATCAAACGATCTTGCAAAACTGTTCGCGGGCCTACAGCAGCGCCTGGCGAGCTCAAACTTGGACCTGCAAACCGTGAGAGATGTTTGCGAGAGCTTGGCTTTCTCCACCAAAGAACCTGAGGAAGTTACTTACGCCGAGGTCGACGCCGGTGGGGTGCCAGCCATCTGGTGTACCCCCGTCGGTTGCGACAACGATTGCGTACTGCTCCATTGCCACGCCGGTGGTACGGTCGTCTTCTCGATGCACAGCGATCGGAAGATTGCTGGTCATATCGCGAAGGCGGCGGGCATACGTGCTCTTGTTGTCGATTTCCGACGCTCGCCTGAAAACAAGTTTCCGGCCCAGCAGGACGACGTTGAGACGGCCTACCGCTGGCTGCTATCTCAGGGATATCGCGCAGAAAAGGTAGTTAGCGCTGGCCACTCGGTCGGGGGCAACCTTGCAGTAAGCCTATGCCTTCGGCTTCGGGATCATTCTACTCCGTTGCCTGCGGCTATCCTTTCGATTTCCTCCTGGTATGACCCCGAACTCAAGAGTGCGACGTACAAGAGCAATGCCCACACGGACAAGATATTGTCCATGGCTCTCATGGAATTTTTTCGCGAAAGCTGGTTGGGGGGAACCGGCGTAGCCCATAACGATCCACGCGTGAACTTGCTCTACTCTAACCTATCGGGGTTGCCGCCGATCAACATCCACTATGGCGCGCATGAGTTGTTGGTTGGAGAGGTGCTGGAGTTCGCGAACCGCGCCAAGGCGGCGTCGGTTAATGTAACGCATCACGCGGTGCCGGAAGGCCAACACCTTTTTTTGCTAGGCGCGGGCCGTGTGCCCGAGACGGATGCCGCGATAGCCGACATGGGCCGTTGGCTCCGGTCTAAGCTCGCGGCGAAGCATTAGAGGGCTTCGTTCGAGCGACTGCGACCGCTGTTCGCTCCCTCTGTGCGAGCAGCAAACGCGGTCGAAATTGCGTTTGACTTTTTTGGCGAACGAGCGGGGAGCTAATCGCTCCGGCATCGCATGTCCTGCGCTGTCATGCAGGCGAATCCAACATGTGACGGGAAGGACATTCAACATGCGTCTTATCGACAAGCGTCCTGAATCGGTCCTCGGCCTATACCGTCGGCTCGAGGACTGGCAGAGAACACCAGATAAGGGTGGCCTCGTCCATGTAGATCCCGCCCGCGACCCCAACCCAATAGCTCCAGCCATGCTGCAGGCGGCCAGATCCCTTGGGATTCCGACCTTCGATGACCAGAATGGTGAAATGATGGAGGGTGATGGCGGGGCAGCCGTCACCAACGTTCGAATTCACAACGGTCGCCGTTTGTCGCTGTTTCGTACATATACTCATCCCTATATGGAACGGCACAATCTCACAGTGCTCACCCGCGCGCTCGTGGTACGCGTCGCATTCACCGGCAAGCGAGCGGTAGGGGTCGAATTCCTTCGGGACGGCCAGTCGCACCGGATTGCCGCGCGCCGCGAGATCGTACTTTGCCTTGTGCAGTCAACACGCCCAAAGTACTGATGCAATCGGGAATCGGCGATGAGAGCGAATTGACCCGCGCCGGCTTCGTTGTCGTGCAGCCTCTAGTCGTCAATGGCAGATTCCAGGTGTACGGCATCGACAACCTGCGCATCGCCGATGCGTCGGTCATGCCGCGCATCACGACCAGCAACACCCCTGGCGACTTGTGTAATCATTGGAGAGCGCGCCGCCCAGCTGATCCGCGCGACATACGGAATCTGATGCGTGGGCTTGTGCGACGATCAGGCGGACGATCTGGTACAAGATTCTGCGAATGCACGCTGTCGTTCGTTGCTGTGCCGCACTAGGTTCTGTCCAAGTGTAACGTTCACGGCAGGAAGAGTGGCGGCGACTCCTTTTGAGGAATACAAGTATGAGCACGACTAAGCCGAAGCCGACGGATAACGGCGGGACCGAAGAACTCGACGTCATTATTGTGGGCGCGGGATTTGCTGGCATTTATCTCCTTGACCGCCTGCGCGGCATGGGCATGTCAGTCCAGGTGTTTGAGGCTGGGAGTGGTCCTGGGGGTGTCTGGCATTGGAATTGTTATCCGGGGGCGCGCGTCGATTCTCCCGGCCCAATGTATCAGTTTTCGCGCGAAGACCTGTGGCGAGATTGGAAGTTCAGCGAGCTCTATCCCTCATGGGAAGAGATCCGCGAGTATTTCCGCTACGTGGACGAAAAACTCGCCCTTAGTCGGGACATTCGCTTCAATAGGCGCGTGAACGCGGCGGAGTTTGACGCGGCGCGCAATCGTTGGACGGTCCGTTCGAGCGATGGCTCCGTAAGCAGGCCGCGTTATCTCGTGCTCTGCACTGGTTTAAGTTCGAAGCCCTACATACCGGACCTGCCAGGTCTGAGCGATTTCGCCGGGGAGCGTCATCACACAGCGCTTTGGCCGCAGCAAGGCCTGGATCTGAAGGGCAAGCGGGTCGGAGTCATCGGTACAGGAGCGAGCGGCGTGCAGATGGCTCAAGAAGCCGCCGCCGTGGCCGCCCACCTCACCGTTTTCCAGCGCACGCCCAATCTGGCTCTGCCGATGCGGCAGAAAAAGCTGGACGACGACACAATCCGCCGCATGAAGGAGGGCTATCCGCTCGCATACCAGAAGCGCAGAACTTCGTTCGGCGGCTTTGACTACCAATTTCTCGACAAAGCCGCGTCGGAGGTTTCCGAGGAGGAGCAGCAAGCGACGTTTGAACGCGTTTGGGAGATCGGTGGCTTTGCGCCGTGGGTTGGCTCGTTCAACGACCTTCTTTTCAACGAAAAGTCGAACCGCGTCGCCTACGATTTCTGGCGCGACAAGACGCGGGCGCGGATCAAAGATCCAGCAGTTGCCGAGATTCTGGCACCGATGGAGCAGCTTCACCCCTTTGGCGCAAAGCGGCCGTCCCTAGAGCAGAACTTTTTTGAGATCTTCAATCAATCCAACGTGAGCCTTGTCGATCTCCGCAAAACGCCGATCAAGAGAGTGACCCGCGGCGGTATCAAGACGTCAGCCGGCGAATACGACCTGGATATCCTTGTTCTGGCTACCGGGTTTGATGCGGTGACGGGTGGGCTGACCAACATTGATATCCGGGGCGCGGACGGCAGGACTCTGAAGGATAAATGGGCGGAGGGCGTTCGAGCCCATCTGGGAGTGGCAGCCGCCGGCTTCCCGAATCTCCTCTTTGTCTATGGCCCGCATAGCCCCAACGCTCTTGCCAATGGACCGACCTGCGCGGAGCTTCAAGGAGATTGGATAGCTCAGATGCTGGACCACGTACGCCAACGCAATTGGGCGCGGTTCGAGGCCATGGTTCAAGCGGAGGAGGCGTGGCGCGCGAAGGTGCTCAAGATAGCGGACGCCACTCTCTTTCCTCGCGCCGACTCCTGGTATTTCGGAGCGAACATACCTGGTAAGCGGCGGGAGATGCTGGCCTTCGCCGGTGGTCTTGGGACGTACATGACGATATGCAACGAAAACGTTGAGCGCGGGTACGACGGATTCGTAATCTCCGAAGCCTTTGAGTCACCATTTTGATGTCGCTGTCGGAAAGTACATCGCATTCGGTCCTAAACCGCGTGGCGTGGAGCTCACGCGGTCGAGGAGGGAGCAGCCGGCCGAGGTTCGGAGGCTCCCGTTCTATCCAGTTGGAAAGGAAGCAACAATGAGTGGATTGCGGCTGACTGTCGGCACCCACCTGACGCGTCCATGGTCTGACTTGGGAAAGAGTTTGTTACGTATATATCGCGATGGTAGGCGTCAGCCGCAAACCGCGCTGCCAAATCGCGGCGTCGGCGTGCAAGGGGGCAGTGAGGGCGATCTTGAAACTGGCGGCGAGAAAGCAGACAGCTCCTGAAGTCCGAGTAGAAGCGGTCGTTCGTCGTTGCGCTTAAGGGACCAAGCGATCACGCTGAAAATTCCCTAAACGCACATCTTGCCTGGGAACAGGCGGGCTTACGTCAGCCTGTGTAGGGCGGAGGAGAAGGAGGCATATCGCGCAGGAACTGATAGCGGCCGTGACCCTTGATCGCGGCGAGGTCGTGCGAGGATCAGCCCGCGCGGACGTTCGACTGTGATCTCGACGCCGTTTTCCAAGAAATCGATTACCGTAATGCCGCAACGACCATCGCCGCCATGTAGCTGCGGCGCGGCAAAGGCGACAGCGGGTACCCATAGATGCCGCTGACGGCCAAAGGTGCGGTCGATATGCTCATGCAGGTGACCGCTGACGATCAGCCGTACGTCGGACTTAGTGAGCTTGTCGAGCACTCGTGTCCGAACCGAGGGCAGCATGCACGAGGGACTCACAACATCGTCGGTTGGACCTTCGAGGAAGAGAGGCTTGTGCAGGAACAGCGCGAAGCGGCACCCGGCTGTGCTCAACTGCTCGTCAAGCCAGTGATCCTGTGCATGTTCCCGCGCCAGACCCGAGCCGAAAAGCTGCGCGTTGACACCGAGCAGGCGCCAGCCCCCTGCATCCAGGGCCCAGCGATCGGTAGCAAATGAGCTGTCCCATCGTGTGAGTCGATCTTCATCAATGATCTGGTGAGAGTCTTGGCCGGGTGGCTCGTCGCCTACGTCGTGGTTACCCGGCAGGGCCATGACAGGTGTACGCAGGTTCCCCAGCGCGGTAGCTGCGAAGGCGATTTCGGCGTCGCTGTCAGGTCCGTTGATCGCCAGATCGCCATTGACGATCACTGCATCGGCCTTCGCCGCTTCGGCAAAATCGCGCGCCACGCACCAGTTCTCCCAGAAGAAACCGTGCGTCGGCGAAAGGTGGATGTCCGATAGGATGACGATGCGGGCCATGCTGGCTTCCTAACCCTGTGCGAGCAGACTAGAACATTGCTGCTCGCGAGTTGGCGACATGGCGCTATTGAACGCGAATCGTGTGACGTTTTCACCGCCAACAATACGGGATTTGAGCCCGCGTTTGAAGCGAGTGCTCGAAGCAAGACAGTCTAGACAACACGAGAAACAAACTCCGAAACTCCAGTTTGCGGTTTTCGCGATTGTGCTGTGACAAGTCGATGAACTCGCCCCGCGCACTCTTGCGATCAGCCTTGCCGTATTCGAGTTTGGAACGGGATTTTTGCCGCCGGAGACAGACGCGCCAGGCGCGCCGCAGCTTTGCGTTCCAGGATGTCAGGATCGGCGGAAAAATATTTACCGGTGTCGGACCGCTGCCGACTGATTCGTCCTCAGGTCAGAGCAGACGTAGCCACCCACTCTTTGGAGGGAATTATGCAGTACTTGTGTCTCGTCTACGGCACTGAAGACAGCTTGCCCGTGATGCAAAACCCCAACCCCATGTCTCGAGCTGAGGTGGACGCCCTCGCGCAAGATTCCTTGGCCTACAACGGCATGCTCCGGACCAGCGGTCATTTCATCGTTGCTCATGCCCTCCAATCCGTTCGGACGGCGACCACCGTGAGGGTGCGGGGCGGAAAAGTCCTCGTGACCGACGGTCCCTTCGCCGAAACCAAGGAGCAGCTGCTTGGTTTCGTTCTGATCGAAGCCAAGGACCACTATGAAGCGGTCGAGGTGGCCTCCAGAATCCCGCTGGCGCGCCTCGGCAGCATCGAGGTGCGCCCAATCATGGATCGGGTGAGATAGGCAAGCCTGGCCTCGCTGTCGGATCGCAGCTGCGCGTTCGGCGTAGGCTGCTTGGCCCTGGTTAAGCTGCGTTGCTTCGCTGTCTCAGAAATTGACTCGAGACGGTCAGCTTAGATTAGATTGAGACAGCAGCCAGACACCTTACCGCTTGACGACACTACGCTTCGGCAGCGACTTCTGAAGCAGTGCTCGCTCCTTGGCCGCCTCAGCCAGACCAGCACCGATCTGGCTCCGAGCAATGCCTATATCCCATAGCTCGCGATCGGAAAAATTCCGCAGAACAGCCAGGTTGGCTTGACGCTCGCGCTCCGCGATGATGGCAGCAACGAAGTTGTTGATCACCCGAAAAACGCCCCGCGCAAAATTCCGTGTTGATCTCTGAACCGCAATCGGGGTCGTGTCAGTAATGTTGCTCAGAATGCTCATGGTGGACCGTCACTCGAACGTTTGGTCCCCCTTCTCCACTTGCAGCATTGCAAGCGGCACGCCTCCAAGGCTTTGAGATAAGATTGAATTTCCCTTGAGGTCAGCTTGTGAACCATCACTTAAACGTGCAGTTCTCGTGAACAGTCCGGTAAGGTGTCGCGATGCTCGACCTCATCAACTGGATCCGCGAAGAGGGGCGCAGCAATGATGATTTGAGCACGATCCTGGAGAAGTACAGCGTGTGGCGGCGGCGCTCCTCATCGCGATCTGTGGCGCGGATCATATTTGCTCACATTTAAGTTCTTTCCATTTTGACCCTGACCTCGCGCCATTGCGCCACGTGACGCATCTGACAGCAAGCCGCGCTTATATATTGGATAAGCTACTTTAATCCGATCACCATCGAGTCCGCACCAACAAGCGGCTCGACCCGCGTTTTTGAAAATCCGACTTCGCGCATCCAGGCCTGACAGTCCTCCGCCGTATAGTCGAACCCACCGGGAGTTTCGATCAGCATATTTAAGCTCATCATGAGACCGAAAGCGTTTTTACGGCGATCATCATCGATGATGGCGTCATAAACGACGACTGCGCCGCCTTTCGGAAGAGCATCAAATACTTTGCCAAGAAGTACCTTTTTCTGGGCAAGGTCCCAATCATGGAGGATGTGACCCATAACGATGGCATCAACTTTCGGCAGAGTGTCCTCGAAGAAGTTTCCACCTGTCCTGAACCCCGCGGTGAGCAATAAATTCTTCAAAGACTGGTTTGACCGGGGGAAGGTCGAAGCCGATACCGGTGAGGTGGGGATGGGCGCGGGCAAGAATGGCGGGAACAATGCCCTGAGCTGAACCAAGATCCATGAAGATCTTGTAGTCTCTCCATGGGAAGTTGGCGGCGATGGCGTGGGCCGCACCCGCACTTACTCCACTCATCGCGCTCAGAAACCTGCGCAACTGTTCCGGATCGGCATACAGTGTCGCAAAGATGTCTTCTCCTCCACCCTTACTCTCGTTCTGCAATTCCCCGGTGCGCAGGGCCTCCGTGAGCGATCCCCAGTAGCCATAGAGCCGGGCATTTGCCATCTCCAAAACACCGCCGATATAGGAGGGCTTGGCTCGATCGAGAAACAGGTCAGTGTCGATGGTGTTGCTATAGATGCCGTTCTCGCGCTCCAGCAACTTGAGCGCCACAAGCGCATCGAGGAAGTCGCGCGCTGATCGCTGATGCAGCGCAAGTTTTCTTTGAAGCGTCGGCAGGTCGGCGGGTGCATTGGCCAAGGTGCTGAACACGCCCAGTTCCACAGCACTCAGAAGTGTTTTGGATGCCCAAAAGCCCATACCAACTTGCATAATATGTTCCGGTGTTGCTGCGCTCACGACCTGACCCTCGAATTGGCTGTGACTTGGTACGCCAGAATAGTTGCGAAGTCCCGCTACGGCGTCATTTCAATAACGGCAAAACGATTACGGTCGTAACGCTCGGTTCGCTAGATACCACCTCCTCCACGGGCACGATAGTGCCAAGGAGTGGGCGCCGTTTTGAGGCTCCCACGATTCGGAGGAGCAACTTGCGCAAGCTGCAGAGGGCGTTTCATCCCGATAGGGAGATGGACGCGGGCCGCAAAAAGCAGTTGAGCGAAGCCTTTCAGATTTTACGCCTGGAGCAGGACGAGCTCGTCAACGAGCGCGTCCACGCCATTGCCACCCGGCGGACAAATGAGTTGCGCACGATGGAGCGCAGATCGTGGCGCTTGCCTCAACTTGCCGTGAACAGGCCGCGGCAGATTGCAGTTGTAACCCTTCAGCGCGGTCAACTGCGAATCTGCAATCGACGTGTAACCGCGGACCGCGACGCTCATGCCCTGCTCGCCGGAACCGGAGGGATAGACATGGACGCAATCACAACTCACGAAGCCAAAATCACTGCCGACGAACAGGTGGACAAATGGCTGTCCAAGTTCGGCGCCGCCGCATCGTCCGCCAACATCGATGCGCTGCTAGCGCTATTCCATGCTGACGCATCCTGGCGCGACCTTCTTGCCTTCACCTGGAACATAGGTACCGCCGAGGGGCGAAGTGCCATCCGAGAGATGTTAGGTGCGTGTCTCACACGAACGTCCCCGCTTGCTTGGAGCCGGCAAGGACCAGCGCGCCTCGACGATGAGATCGTCGAAGGGGTGGCGACGTTTGAAACCAGGGTCGCGCGCTGCAAGGCGGTTATTCGCTTGAAGCACGGCAAGGCGTGGACGTTGCTCACATGCATGTCGGAGCTCAAGGAACTCGAAGCGGGGTTCGATGCGCGGCGTCGCGTGGAGTCTAACGGACGTGAATATGACCGAACGAAGCAACCGAATCATGAAAGAGAGAGCGAGAAGCTCGCGCCGACGCATCAACCCTATTGCGTAGTCGTCGGCGCCGGACATTGCGGAACTGCGCTGGGTGCGCAACTCCGACAGCTCGGTGTGCCGACGCTGCTTATCGATAGCCGCGAGCGACCTTCCGATACCTGGCGCGATCGCCACGACTCGCTGTCGCTGCACTCACCATCATATTTTGATCAGATGCCGGGGTTCCCCTATCCGGCGACCTGGCCGCTGCACCCTTCGAAGGAACAGTTCGCCAATTGGCTCGACGCCTACCGGTCCGTGATGGCCGTTGACGTATGGACTTCGGCCAAGTGTGTCGCGGCCGACTTCGACGACGCATGCGGCAGATGGCGGCTCCAGGTTAATCGCGACGGTCGCACGATCGAACTCAAGTGCGAGCAGCTTGTCCTGGCGACCGGACTATTCGGAGCACCGAAAGTGCCGGAAATCGCAGGCAAGCAGAGGTTCAAGGGGCTGCAGCGTCACGCCAGCCAGTACCGCAGGAGCCCGGATTACAGCGGACGCCGTTGCGTCGTCGTAGGGGCAGGCACTACGGCGCACGACGTTGCCGCCGACCTGTGGGCGTCCGGCGCCGACGTCACGATGGTCCAGCGCAGTCCGACCATCGTTATGAAATTGGAGGCATTGATTGAGGGATTTTCCCAACTCTATGGCGAGGCGGCGAAAGCGCGAGGTATAACGACGGAACTTGCCGACCTGCTGTTCGCCGCAACGCCGATGCGGCATCTGGTGCGCATGCATCAGCAGCTTGTGACGCAGCTCAAACAGCGGCATGCCAGGTTTTATCAAGGTTTGGATCGCGCCGGCTTTCAGTTAACTTTTGGCGAGGACGAGTCCGGTGTTTTCCCGCAAATATTGCGCGATCCCGCCGGCTACTACGTCGACGTCGGGGCCTCCGAGTTGGTCATCGACGGCCGCATCAAGCTGAAGAGCGGTGTCGGCGTCAGCGGGCTTGCTGAAGACTCCGTAGTTTTGAGCGATGGAAGCGAGTTGCCGGCGGATGCGATCTTTTACGCCACCGGCTACGAGCGGATGTCAGTGGCGCCCATCGTCGGTGAAGAACTTGCCGCCAAAGCGGGCCGGCTGTGGGGGCTCGGCTCGGGCACCCGCAACGATCCCGGCCCCTGGGAGGGCGAGCTCCGGAATATGTGGAAGCCGACGCAACAAACAGGATTGTGGTTCCACGCCGGCGGAATCGGAATGTCGCGCTTCTATTCACGAATTCTGGCTTTGCAGATCAGGGCTCGTCAGATCGGACTATCGACTCCGGTCTACATGGTCGCTGATGCGTCGCACGCGGGGTGAGCACCATTGCGTAGGGCGGATTCGCGGAGCGTAATCCGCCGGCGGATTGCAGAATGGACAGGACCTATTCAGGAAAGTCTCCATGGCCATCGACTTTACGCTAACGCCGAAGCAACGTGAGCTCCAACTTGAATGCCGCCGGTTTGCGGCGGAAGTGTTGGCAGGCGCGAGGGCGGCCGAGTTGCTGCCGACGGCGGAGGAGCGGTTCCTCGCGACCAGGCCCGTCTACGAAGCCATGGTGGCCGCAGGCTTTCTGAGAAAGTCCATTCCGCAACCTGCGGGCGGCGAGAACGCTGGCCTGATCGACATGGCCATCATGGCCGAGGAATTTTACAGCGTGAATGCCAGCGTCACCTTGACGATGCTCGGAACGGTGCTTGGTCTATTGCCGATCTTGCTGGGCGGCACGCCGGAGCAGAGTAGCCGGCTGCTCGCTCCGTTCTTGAGGAAGAGTGGAGTGCCGCTGGCCGGCTTCTGCTCCAGCGAACCGGGAGGCAGCGCCAACACTGCTTCTCCGCCGCCCGGCGAAGGCGTGCGTACCGTTGCCAAACTTCACGGCGATCGCTGGGTCATCAATGGCCGGAAGAAATGGGTCTCCTCTGCGACCGGGTGGGATCGCAAAGGTGCGGATGTCCTGTGCGTAGTCTGCCGGACCGCGCCCGACGCTCCACCAGAGAAAGCGATTTCCATCGTCGCGGTCGAACGCCCTACATCCGGTATCGTCTTCGAGCGTGCAATCGAATCCGTGGGTCACCGCGCGCATCTCACGCCGCAATTCGGTTTCGAGAACGTTTCCGCGCCGAGGCACAATCTTCTCGGAGAGGAAGGCGGCGGCCTTGCCCTGACGGCCGCCAGCTTCACCGGGACCGCGGCGCTGGTTGGTATTCTCGGCGTGGCGCTGATGCGGGCGGCGTTCGACTTCGCTCTGCAATTCGCCCGAACCGAACGGCGCGGCGGCGTTCATCCGATCATCGAGCATCAGGCGGTGGGATATGCATTGGCCGACGCGAAGACGATGATCGAAGCGACGCGATATCTGAGCTGGCGCGCGTGCCACGCTGTCGACGCGCAATCTCCCGCCGCCGACGAACTTGCGATACAGGCCAAGATCTACGGCTCGGAGACAGCGGTTCGTGTGATCACCGATCTAATGCGTGTCGTCGGCATCGACAGCTATGACCATGAAGCCCCTCTCGGAAGTCTCCTGCAGGATGCGCTCGCGCTTCCGATCTTCGATGGAGGCAATATGGGAGTCCGACGGCGTCAGCTTCATACCATACTGAAGCGACCGGACTACGAGCCGCTGCTCGCGAGCGGTGGAACTTGAAGCCCCGGAGCCGATCTCGCTTTCAATTTTTCGGCATATGGAATCTGGTCAGTAGATGGGTGAAATCATGAGCACATCGCAAAGGGTGGCAGTCGTAACAGGAGCGTCGCAGGGGATCGGGGCAGCGCTTGTTCAGGCGTTCCGAAGACGCAACTATAAGGTTGTGGCGACGTCCCGATCCATCAAGCCTGTCGCCGATTCCGATATCGCGACGGTGCGGGGAGATGTGGCCGACCCGAAGACCGCGGATCTGGTGTTCAAGCAAGCGCCGGATCGCTTCGATAGCGTCGACACGCTAGTCAACAACGCCGGTATGTTCATGGCCAAGCCGTTTACCGCGACGACGACCACGCTGCCTATATAGCAACCAAGGGTTCTTTCATATGACCCAGCGGGCGATAGAGATCATGAACAAGCAAGGAAATGGTCCTGTCGTAACTGTTACGACCAGCCTCGTCGACCAGCCGATGACCAGCGTACCGGATCTCTCACCCAGGGTGCCTTGAACGCCGCGACAAATTCGCTCGCGATCGAGTACGCCAAAAAAGGGTGTGCGCGTGAATGCGGTCTCGCCGGGAATCACCAAGACGCCGATGCATCCACCCGAGGCCCATCCGTTCCTGGCCTCGCTACAGCCGATGGGCCGAATGAGGGAAAAGTCGGATGTCATGGACGCGGTCATGTACTTGGACTCGGCGCGTTTCGTGACCGCGGAAATTCTCCACGTCGACGGAGGACAGGCGGCCGGTCACCATGCGATCTAGCAGGGGACGGGGTTAGGCGACCTCAGGGTGGCGGGTTGATCGCGGCGGCGGAGGGCGCACTCTATGCGGCAAAAGGCACGGGCCGCAACCAATCTGGTTGCCGCTAGCCACATCGAGTGATGACCTGAAAGCCGATCAAGCGGGCGTTGCCTCGGTGGCGCCGGATACGGAAGCCAGCTCTGTTTCCAGCAGTGTACGAGTCCTGCTGTGGCCCTGAACCGAAGAGAAACGATGTGGGGGTGAGCGAGGAGTTTGGATTTTCTCTGCCCCCCGCCCCTGGCGACCAGCGTTCCTGATCGCCCCGTTTGGCTCCGCCAACTGAAGTACGACGGCGGCCGTCACCGCCTGGATTTTTCTCAACTCCTGATCGCAGGCTTCAACGGTAGCGCAAAACCCCGGGCGCGAAATGCGCACGTAGCAGAACGCCGTCAACCTTCTCTGCATCGAATTCCAGGCCGGAGAGGAACGATGTTGTTGAGGAATGGCGTTTCTGTTGGCTTAATGGTCGTTGCGCTCGGTTCAATCGCAGTAAGCCGACCGGCAAGTGCGCAAGATGGCAGCAACGGGAATTTTGGCGCGTTAGCGGCCATCGGCGCGGGCGGCACGACTGGGATGTTCCAACAGGAGCAAGGCCGAGCGCCTATTTGGCCATCGCCAACCGCGCCCGATTGATATTCCCGCCGCCGAGCTGTCACCATTTGATCGCGTACTGCGCCAGGAGAACGAGCGTATCGACAGCAAGATCGTCATCTGTCGTGGTTGCTAACACCTCGGGGCAGTGGGCGAGAGATTTTTCTACAGCTTGCAGCTTGTGCCTCGGGTCAGCAAGGCCGGTTTTTTTGGGGCGTGAAGCGTTCCGCCTCGGGCTGTGGGCAGCCCTTCCGCGTTCGTGAGGCGGATTTTGAAGCTCTGAATCTGAAGCCAAGATCACGCAGGCGGGGCTAACCGACCGCAACGCAAATTCCTAAATTAGGAGCGGTTGAGCCAGGGCCACAGCACCATGCCAATCGCGAAGTCGCCGATCACGATCGCCCAGACACTAACCCAGACGTTGCCGATGGTCTGGCGTCTGGCCTCGTTTTTCGCACCCCGCACCTCAGCGCCGGCGCTGGCTTCGCGTCCGCCAACCCGGTGGCTGCCGTAGGGGTAAGCTGGCCGGTTACGTTTGAAACGCATTCCCTCCTGAGCTGCAATCGAACCGTAGTTTGCCAACTCCAGACTGCCGCTCTTTCGCTCGCAGCGTGGAGGAGTCCGATGACAGCGCTTCGCGACAAGCAAGGGTCGGCGACCAGCAGGGTCCAGAGGCCCACTTATGGCCGTCTGTCAAATGCAAAACCTGATCGCGCGTTCGGAGGTTCGGCCGTGACCAGGATCGCGCATTGCTGTTGCGGCTCGCTACGCGCAGAGGCGACCGGCGAGCCGGCGTTTGTAGGGGCGTGTCATTGCACGGAGTGCCAACGGTGTACCGGCTCGCCCTTTGGCGTCCCGAAAGAGCAGGTGCGCACCGAGGGGCCGAGCAAGGTCTACGTGCGTGGCAGCGACTCGGGGCGAAAGATCGAAATTCATTTCTGCCCCGACTGCGGCTCGTCGGTGTTCTGGCATGGGGAACTCTATCCGGACTTGGTCGGTATCGCCTTTGGCACATTCGCCGACCGGTCGATGCCGTGGCCGACCTGTCCGTGTGGGAGGCGACACGGCATCCCTGGGTGACCTTCGATCACGAACTCCTTCACTTTGGACGTCAACCCGAGTTGGTCGAAGGCCCTGCTACGGCCCGCAGGTGAGCGTTCCCAAATTAGCGACCGCCCACACTAAGTGCCTGATCTATGAGCACACGCCCTTATCAAACTCGATATATTGAGGTTGGCATGGAAATGTTGCGATCGTTCATCTGCAAGGCGCTCATCTCATTGGCGACGACTACAGGATTAATATCGGCGGCTCCCTTCGCCTTGGCACAGGAGCAGACAGAATCACGCCACGTTTCGCTTGCGGAAAATGCGCAGAGATTCCTAATCGAGAGCGATCTGGCCATCAGCAAAATGAACCTGGGTATGACGGCTGCAAAAACGGGAGACGTCGATCGCGATTTCATCGCCATAATGACGGCCCACCAACAAGGCGCCATCGACATAGCGGCCGCGGAGCTCAAACACGGCCACAACGAGGAACTTCGGCGCTTGGCTGGAGACATGATTGCGGCGCGGCATCATGAGATATCGGCGATGCATAATGCCGTTGCAGGATCACCGCCCGCGCATCCCAGCGACACGCCACAGGGGAAGCCAACTTCCGGGCGTCCGCTTACGTTTGAAACGCATTCCCCGTGAGCTGCAATTGAACCGTAGTTTGGCGGCTGCAGATTGGCACCAATAGGGTTCGCTGCACGGCCGTTTCAGGGCTGATGAATCCGGTTACGATTGAAACCGTTCGCGCTTTCGTGCCGAGTGGCTTTACCTAATGAAGTTCATCAAGCCGCTCGTGAAGATTCCTGCGCATTCGGGAAATGGCGAACGCAATGACGCGATTGTGATGGGCTGCAACCGTAGCGATACGGGCGAATGGCACGCTCGATCGGGGTGGCAAATGAAGGTTCTGAACCCTCCGGCGCCGTTACAAATGTCGCTTACAATGCGTATCACGCAACGGGGTAACCCGCCTTCGGCGCACACCCGAAGCAGGCGCTTTTCCGTGGGGGGATATTGCTAGCGCGGCTCGGAGATTGCATCTTCGCCAACTTGATGAGCAAATCGACGTCGCTACGCTTCACGACTTTTCGCTCTCATCTCCCTAAAGGTCGGTCGCTCCGTCCGATTTTTACAATTCAGATGAACTTTAGGCTGCTAGGCTCCATAGTTTGTGGTTGCTGTGTCCAAATTTGTCATGGATGTGCTGCCGAGCGACGGCTACTCTGCCGGCGCCGTCCGTCGCGAAGTCGTTTCGGAGGTCGTTTTATGGCAATAGCATTCCGCTATTCCGATCGAGGTCACCTTGTCGGGATTTAAATTCTTTACGCCGAGGCGTGCGGTTGCCGACATTGTCGAGACCATCTGGGACATCGACCTTCCGGATGCCTTGTCGGCGCGGGCGATGACTTTCAAGGTTTTGCCTGCAGTCTCATCAAGCCTGTGCGTGCACTATCGTGCGGCCGCGGGCTCAAATCAGAGGGTCAACCCTGGGAACTGTCGGCAACGGGTAACTGGGGTCCAGACCGGCGCCATAACGGTGCAGCCGACTGGCCCGATTGGAGCCATTATCGTCCACCTCAGGCCGGAAGCGGCCTGCCGCTTTATGCGTGGCCAAATGGACGAGTTCACCGACGCCAATGTCGGGCTTTCCGACCTGTTCAGCACGACCGAGGTGTCGTTGCTCGAAGAGATGCTGGGAGAGGCGACGAACGCCGACGAGCGCGCCAAATGCATTCAGGATTTTCTGGTATGCCGCCTGTGCTCCCGCACACCCGACGCCGTGGTTCATCAGGCCGTGGTCGAATTGCGCCGCACGCCGAACCTTCCGGTGCAGCGAGTGGCATCGAGACTTGAGATCAGCGAAAGGCAGCTTTCGCGGCGCTTCCACGCAATGGTGGGAACCAGTCTCAAGCGGTTTGCAAGGATCGCGCGCTTCGGAAAGGCGCTCGCTGCGCGCCGACGGGGCTACAGCTGGGCCGAAACCGCGCATGCCTGCGGCTTCACCGACCAGGCCCACATGATCCACGACTTCCAATGCCTCGCGGGTGAGTCACCGGAAGTACTCTTCAGCGCGGGGGCAAAGCACAGCGATCTGAATACTTCGCTTGCGACGTCTGGCTTTTACAATACACTGGTGACCTAGCTGCCCATGATCCCTGCCATTGGCACAACAGCTCCCGCTGCGTGCCTTCCGAGCAGAGGATCATCATGCTATGAGTGTAATTTCCCCTTCCGTCATCGCAGACCGAAGTATTCTGATCGAGAAGGATGTGCCGATACCGCTCATGGACGGGCACGTCCTCTATTGCAACGTGTTTCGTCCGAATCACACGAGCGCCAAGGTCCCGCCGATTCTTGCCTTCACACCATACGGCAAGGACTCCGATGTCGCGGTCGACTTCAAGCGCTACTGGGACTTCGTTCTGCGCGATCATCCTGAAGTCGTTCAGGGCGATTCCGACGGACGATATCTGACGTGGGAGGTGCCCGACCCTCAGCGCTGGGTCCCAGCCGGTTACGCGATTGTGGTCATCGACGCGCGCGGCACCGGAAAGTCACCCGGATTTTACGAGATGATGTCGCCGCTGCAGACCCGCGACTTCTACGACGCGATCGAATGGGCCGGTGTGCAGCCGTGGTCAGACGGGCGGGTCGGGCTCCTTGGGGTCTCTTATCTTGCGATCAAGCAATGGCAGGTCGCGGCATTGCAGCCGCCCCATCTTGCAGCGATGATTCCGTGGGAAGGCATGTTCGACCATTATCGCGATTTCTACCGCCATGGCGGCATCTTCTCGTCGGCGTTCTTGAAGTTGCTCTGGGACTCGCAAATCGCGGTAAACCAAAACGGCAACGGCGCCAGCCCATATCGCGACCGCTTCACCCGTGAGCGATCGACCGGCGTCGAGATCAATCCCCCGATGCTCTCCGGCAATTTGTCGAACGTATTCTCCGCCGGGCAGCAGCATCCCTTCGACGATGCCTATTTCAAGGTGCGCACGCCGATTGCGGGGCGCATCAAGACGCCATTCGTGTCGGCCGGGAACTGGGGCGGGCTCGGCCTGCACTTGCGCGGCAACATAACCGCTTTTATCGAAGCCGCTTCGACGGACAAGTGGCTTGAATTGCACACCGACACCCACTTTGCCTCGATGTACCTGCCCGAGGCCGTGGCGCTCCAGCAGCGGTTCTTCGGCTGCTTCCTAAGGGGCGAGACGAATGGCTTCCGCGACGAACCGCGCCTGTTGTTGACAATTCGCGACCCGCGTGCACCGCATCGACGCAAGGCTGATGCTTGGCCGCTTCCACAGACGCAGTGGACCCGCTATCACCTCGACGCAGCATCGAGATCGATGTCGACGACGGTGGCGAGCGCAGCAGCTACCGTTGCCTTCGAAGCCTTGAAGGAGGAGGTGACATTCCTCACCGCGCCCATCTCGACAGACATGGAGTTCACTGGCCCGGTGGCGGCGAAACTGTTTGTCTCATCATCCACGATCGACATGGATCTCTTCCTGACACTGCGTGCTTTTGATCAGGATGGCGCCGAGGTGACCTTCATAGGGGCGAATGATCCGCAAGCGCCGGTCTCTCAAGGCTGGCTTCGGGTCTCGCATCGCAAGGCCGATCCTGCGAAATCGGCACCATACCGTCCGTATCACCCCCATGACGAGATCGCGAAGTTGCGACCCGGCGAGGTCTACGAGGTAGTTGTCGAGATTTGGCCGACCAGCATCGTGTGTCCCAGGGGTTACCGGTTGGGTCTGACGATCGGCGGCAAAGACTTCGAGCGAGCCCATGCTACTGGGCTTATGAAAGGATCCGGTCTGTTCCTGCACAATGATCCTGACGATCGTCCCGCGGCAGAATTCGGAGGTACCAATCGCATTCACACGAGCGCCGAGTACCAAAGCTATCTTCTGATGCCTCGCATCGCATAGACGAAAAGGCTGACGTCGTCATTGCTGGCCCCAGGCAGCAGATTGGGGACGTCTGCTATTCCGCGCTGTAAGGGTAAAAGCAGACATCCGGCGAACGGTTCGAAAATGACGCGATTGACCCATAAGAGACAGTGCATTGAATTGGCCGGGGCGCTTGCCTTCCCGGCACGGAAAAGCGAACGCAGTCCGTGCCACGGGCCTGGCAATGCCGCTTGGGGCAAAATAGGCGATTGCCGCTCGCAGGTCTGCAACAAAGTGCTAGGCTCTTCCTTGTGCCAGCGGCGTGGTAAGTCTGGTCGTTCGGAGGGGCTGTGACCGAGCCGCGCGTTCAAAGGCGGCTAGCGGCAATCTTGGCCGCCGACGTGGTCGGTTACTCTGCGTTGATGCAACGCGCTGAGGAAGCCACATACGCCGAGTTCGAGCGGCTCAAGCGGGAATTGATCGAGCCCAGCCTCTCCCGCCACGAAGGGCGACTTATCAAGACTACGGGTGATGGCGCTCTCGCCGAGTTCGCGAGTCCCTTGGCCGCCGTGAGATGCGCAGTTGAGATACAGGATTGTCTCACCTCGGACAGCAGTCCCCTCAGGTTACGCATCGGGCTCAACCTAGGTGACGTCATCGTCGGGCAGGACGGAGACCTCTACGGCGACGGGATCAACATTGCTGTCCGGCTGGAAGGGATCGCCAATCCGGGAGGCATCCTGATTTCCGAGAAGGTTTACAGCGAAGTTGAAGGCAAGTTGGACGTTGGCTTCGAGGATCGCGGCCAGCAGCAGCTCAAAAACATCTCTAAACCGGTCCGCGCTTACGCTGTATGCGCGGGAGCGCATGGCGCGCCGACCGAGCGGCTGAGTGCGGCTCCTCCACTCCCGGACAAGCCGTCCATCGCTGTGTTGCCATTTGAGAACATGAGCGGTGATCCCGAGCAGGAGTATTTTGCGGACGGGATGGTTGAGGAGATCATCACCGCGCTCTCGCGGTTCAAATTGCTGTTCGTGATCGCTCGCAACTCGAGCTTCACCTTCAAAGGCCGCGCCGTCGACGTCAAGGAAGTCGGACGCAGGCTTGGCGTGCGCTATGTCCTTGAGGGGTCTGTGCGGAAGGCGTCGGGAAAAGTTCGCATCACAGGGCAGTTGGTTGATGCGGTGACGGGCGCGCACATCTGGGCGGACAGGTTCGAGCGCGACCTGACAGACGTTTTCGCGCTCCAGGACGAAGTCACGGTCGCGGTTGTCTCCGCCATTCAGCCAAAATTGCTTCAGACAGAAATTGCAATATCGACGGGGCGGCGACCGGAGAACCTCACCGCATATGATTTTTATCTCCGAGCTAGGCAGCAGTCTTACGTGGCGACCCGCGAAGGGTTGGCCGAGAGGATCAAGCTGGCTCATTGCGCTTTGGAGCTGGACCCTCGGTTCGGGTTGGCCACTGCTCTGGCAGGTGTCGGTCACATGCAAAACGTCATTTGGGGCTATGCTGACGATCCCCAATTCGACCGCAAGGAAGCAGTTCGACTTTCTCGCTTGGCATTGAGCCTCGACGATAGTGATCCAGACACGTTAGCAGCGGCTGCTGTAATCTCAGCGTTCTTGGTCGGCGACTGTGAAAGTGAGATCGAAATGGCTGACCGGGCGGTCGCGCTCAACCCAAATTCATATGTCGCATGGGGCGCCAGAGGCCACGTCTATAGAATTGCGGGGCGGCCTGAGGAAGCGGTTCGGAGCTTTGAACGTTCCATTCGCATCAGCCCGGTAGATCCGGCGATATACAACGCATTTGGCGGGATAGGGTCTGCCTTGATTGAGCTTGGTCGCTTTGACGAGGCCATCGTCTCCGCGAAGAAAGCCCAACGTCAGAACCCATCCTTTCCGGTAGCTTACCGCTGTCTCGCATCCGCTTTCGCCCTTCTCGGACGTGATGCAGAGGCCCGTGAGGCGGCGGCGCGTCTGCTTGAGGTCGACCCCGCGTTTACAATATCGGCATGGCTCGCCCGGGGTGGACAACCAAACGCGAGGCTGGTGATTGAGGGTCTTCGGAAAGCGGGGTTGCCCGAGTAAACCGCGCTTGGTGACACGTTTTGCAGCGGTGCATGAGTCGGCAATTGGCCCTTCGCGTTCATTTGCTGCGTCTGCTCAAAAGCGGTCGCTATCGGGACCGAAGCGGACATCGATTGGTAGTGAGCAACTGCCCGGCTCAGTCGCGAATGATGTGGTGGACGACGCCGCTCCCGGCATCGAATGTGCCAAAGGGTGGTCGTTGAAAAACGAATCGGCAGTTGCGGCGCAAGCAGGTCATGCCCGAGGTCGAATGCATCGGCAAGGGCAAGGCCTCAGCCCCTTATGAGTTCGGCGTTAAAGCCTCAATCGTCACCACCAACGCCCGTGCCCCGGGCGGCCAGTTCGTGCTACACGCCAAGGCACTGCCGGGCAACCCATATGACGGCCACACACTCGGCGACATCATCGACGCCACCGAGAAGCTCACCGGCTGCCCGATCGAGCGGGCCTATGTCGACAAGGGCTATCGCGGTCACAACGCATCAAATCCGCACCGCGTCTTCATCTCGGGCCAGAAGCGTGGCGTGTTCGGAGTGATCAAACGCGAGCTCAGGCGCCGCTCTGCCATCGAACCTGTGATCGGTCACATGAAGGACGGACACCTCGGCCGCTGTCATCTCAAGGGTCGCGAGGGCGATGCTGCCAACGTCGTCCTCACTGCAATCGGCCACAATCTCCGCCTCGTCCTCGCCTGGCTCAGACTTCGATTGCGCCTGATCTTGCTCGCCCTATGCCGAGCACTCGCCCTCGCGCCGGCATTCAAATCGGCTTCTTAACGGACGACCACTTAATCATCAAGTCGTGGGGTCGAGAACGAATGCTCCACCGCTTTTCGTGGATTGGTGGAAGCGCTCGTTACCTTCGCCGTCAACCCCGATCGCGGCAATGACGCTCCTTCAGATTTTTCGATCCGCGAGGATGCCTGCAGAGGCTGGTCGGCATCTATCTGAAATCAATTCAAATACCGCCCCACCGCTGAAGGGGGCATAGAGAGCGGTAGCCAGTGGCAAGCCAGCGATCACCATGCCCGTCGTCTATGGCCTAGAATGGCCGAGTTGGCGCTCAGGCCACAAGTCTGACGGCTGAATGGTCAATCGAAACGCGATCGCCTGCGAACCGTCGAAGCGCTCTAGGACCCGATCGCAGATCACGCACCGGTACTCCCCGGGTTGGCCTGCTAGCGTTTCAAGCTCAATCCGGCGATAGCCAGCACCGCAATCAGGGCAGGTAACGTCGCTTTTCTTCATCTGAAGCTCAGCGCAATTTAGGTTGTCGACCATTTCGGTAGCTAGCTTCCGGCCCGGCTCGACGGAAGTATTTCAGCGCGAATTTTCCCTCGCGGTTCTGTAAAGGGCCGCCGCAACTCGTGCAAAGCAGTTGCTCGTCGAATTTAGGTCCCGCTTCGACGCGAACAATCAAATATTCTGCTGCACAATTTGGACATTGACGTTTTGCCTTCATCAAACCGACTTTAGCGCGGTTTGCCGGCGGCCGATACGGCTCATTCCAGAACCTCATACTCGAACGCCGCGCCCTCGGGATCGTTCTCCTCAAACCATGTTTCTGCGGCGTCCTGGCTGGCGAAAACCTTGATGTGGTCCTTGTCGCCCACCTGCTTGCTTGTGTTGACGTAGACGAAGACTGTCATCGGATCACCCTATACGCCTTGGCTTTCTTGTGCCGCGGTCCGGCATCTGGAGGCGGCTTGCCGCGGTTCAAGGATCGCATAATCCCGATCCGGGCGAACATCGGGGCCGTCTTGCTCTGCCACCAAGATCAGAGCTCCATCGCAGCTTGCCATTCCGGCGCGTCGTGCACGGGCCTTGGGGAGCCTGGCAATGTACTCGCCAGCGTCACGCAGCGTCAGCAGCTTGCGACCGTCAACCTCTATCGGATCTTCAAGGCACCGGCCCATCCCCGGTCTGCCATTTTGCGGCGCACACATACGCTATGATGGATTTTTTCGCCGGGTGTTTCTCCCCGCGAAGCAATTGGCTAGCTCGAAGAAACCACTTCTGAAGCATGGCGAAAAAGGGCAGCAATATAACTGATGTATGACAGCTACGTTAAACAGCGGAGTTTGACAAATGCTGTGCGAAAAATTCTTTCTGGTATTGGAAACACTGCGCAAGAGCCAAATTCAGTCGACCACTTATAGCGACGGCGCCCCGCGGGTGATGAGCTCGTCCCAGCATGTGCCGGCACAGCAGGCTCAGCCTAAGTTGGCGCCCTCGTCCTTCAGGAGCCGCACCTAGGTCCCGCTCTCGTGAAGCTCGAGCCAGCCGCGCTCGACCGCAAACTTGATGCCGGCGCCGATCTCCGGGCCGCTGGCCTCCAGGGGGTAGAGGAACGGCGCGTTGATCTTCTCGATACGGATGCGGCCGTCCTGGACGGGTTCGATGCCAGCGGCAAGCTTGACGAGCTGCCGGCGGCGGCTTCTGGATTGGCAAACGGACGTTTGGCGGTGAGTTTCATCGATACCCCATAGCCGGAGCCTTGGTGGGAAAGGAACGGGATTTCTATGACGCGCGTCATTGGCGAAGGCGTCAACTCGGCGGGCGGCGCGGTGGTGCCGGGGGACATCGCGGATTCGATCATCGCTCTCCGCGATTTGCGTGGAGTGCTTGCTGATCTGCACCGGGAAAGACGGGTCGCACAGCGTACTCGTCAGGATTGCAGATTCGGGGCCGGGACTGGCGGCAGCAACTCTTGAGCGCTTTTTGAGCCCTTCTACACGACTAAGCCGAACGGCTTGGGGCTGGGGCTGTCTATCTGCCGTTCAATCGTGGAAGCACACAGCGGACGATTGTGGGTGACCACGAACGTGCCTCGCGGTAGCGCTACCGGGAGGCCGCAATCGCGGCGTAAGGAATAGCGCCGGACATCCGGGTGTGACGTAACGGTTGGGAGGGCGAACAGCACGTAATGCAGCGCCGGTCGATCCGACGATCAGGACAACCCACATGGGCCACAGCATCTTCGAATGCGCGCTGTTGACCGGGACCTGATCCGCGGAGGGCATTATGGCCAGCGGTCATGCGTACCGCACTAACAGGCCGATCCCGTCCACGCATGGCCCAACCCCGCCGATCGGCGACGTCCGCTTTGACGGAATTTCGGAGCGATAGCGGACTCGTTGTGCTCACTTGGAAATACCCAATGCGAAGCCCGCGCCCCCCTGCAGCGAAGCTACGTTCCGGCGTTGGCTCAAACATGCTAGGCTGCCATGCTCACCAGCAAATTGAGCCGCCGCCGCAAAATGCAATTCACGACCGCCGCGCCACATTTGGATTCGGCGCACGATTATCGCTGCCGACACCATGGCCAAGCTCTTTCAATCGCTCGCGCAGACTGATCTCATCGAGTGACCGAAGGGGTAGTTGCATGAAGGCCAGGATCTGTCGTTCAAGACCAGCGAGCGTGGAGGCGAGAGCACCACGCCGTTCCCGATTGTCGTCCAGCTTCAGGGGATCGGGATAACGCCAATCGCCGGTTACCGGACGGCCCGGCCAATGCGGCAGCGGCTCTCCGGCCTCGATGTCGCACAGCGTGAACACAAAATCCAAAGGCGGGGCATCGGCTTTCGCGAACTCTTTCCAATGCTTGGGATGTAGCCCCACCGTGGGGTATTCCGCGACCGTCAAAACGTCGACTGCCAAATCATCAAGGTGGCTGGCCGGACGCAACCCCGCGCTAAAACCCGTGAAGCGTTCGCGCCCAATGCGGTTCAACGCCGCTTCGGCGAAAATGCTACGCGCCGAGTTCCGATTTGAGAGAAAGAGCACGTTGTAGTGGCCGTCTGGCATGCCAAGGCTCCATCTGGGTGCGAAAGATACAATCGGTAAAGTGTCTTCGGGTTCCACGCCGCCTCAGTTTGGCGGCCTCTTCATTTCGAATGTCACCCATCATCTCGACCAATCTGGCGTGACGCGCGGAGGTCCTTCGGAGCCAGAACAACCGACCCGACTTGCTCCGCGCGCATTACGGCTCGTGATCCGAAACGGACGCCGCGAGTTGACGCTATGTCTTCCAGCCCAGATCGTGGTCACCCACGACGGCGAGCGTCATCGCCACAGCACGGGTAGTCGATCTGCTCGTCAACGGGGGGACGCCCAGCCGGGGTCAAGTCAAACAGGGTCCAGAGCGGCTCGACAGTTCCGAGATGTCGCGGATCCTGTCCCGGATCGGTTGCCGCGTTGATCAACTCGCTTGCCCAGTGCAGGCGGATCGCACCGTCCGGCCACCGCCTGAAGACCGTCATGATCGGAACGGGTTGGCCATCGGGACCATCGCCGCCATAGTCGCGGCGGAAGCTATTGTTCGCGGCCGACAACAGTCGGATGTGCTTCCAGCCCCTGTCCCGCGCGAACGCCGCGATCTGCTCGATTGGGGCCTTTGCCACAACCGCCAGATTGCCACCGAGCCCTTCAAAGTGGGGCATCGCACCGTCCCAAGTGTCGATAAGCGCAGTGCAGGACGGGCATGGGCCCTCAGCGAGCGTCAGCTCCGCAGTGACTCCCCGCGCAGGGCCCGGCCGCGTGTCCTGCGCGTGTCGGGGGAACATGAAGTGATAGAGCATCAGCGCGTCGCCGCCGCTGAAGAGCCCGGATATCGGAACCATCGCTTTGGCGCCATTCTCCCCAATGCAATCGAAGAGATAATCCTCCGGCACTTCGCCGCCGGGAGGAAGCGTCCTGAGTTCGGTAGCGACCGACTCCATCTCCCGACGCAATTGTAGTTCGCGCTTGAGTAAATCTTCGCGCGCGGTGCGGTAATCGGATGATTCGTTCGGAAACCTGACTTTCATAAGGGCCTCCTCTCCTTGATGTCGCTTCCAAGGACGAATGGAGCAGTTGCCTGCCGACACTGATCAGAAGGATTCTCTGTCCCCGATTCGCGGCCGGGCAGTATCTCTGGCGTCTGCTATTGGCGGGCGTGAGCGGGAAGATTGCGGACATTGCGAAACCGCCGCTATGGGCCAATTTAAGGCCGAGTAGCGCCGGCTTAGGAAATGCGCAGCTCGCCGGCCGTCAGCGTTCGTCCGACGCATCGAACAACACACCGGCAGCCGCAAAACCGCCATCGACATTGAGCACATGGCCGGTGATGTGGGCGGCATCGGCGGATGCGAGGAAAGCAGCTGCGGCCGCAATGTCGGGCGGCTGCGCGTACCGCTTTAGGGCCATGCGCGCGAGAGAAAGCCTCCCGCTGGCGAGGACCATGAGCCAAACGGGCTACCTGCGTCGGGCCGGGCGCGATGGCGTTGACGGTTATGCCGTACGTCCACAGCTCCATCGCCATAGCCTGAGTGAGACTGATGATCCCTGCTTTCGACGCACCATAGGCGACCCGCCCGGTGCCACCGAACTGACCAGACACCGACGCAATGTTGATGATGCGTCCGCGGCCCGTTTCCGCCATCGCACGGGCCGAGGCTTGGCCGCAGATGCTCGACGGGTTCGCACTACCGCCATTCCTCTGTTCGAGGACTGTTGTCCGTCGGTTTGTGCGCAACAGTTCGACTGCCGCTTACCCTCACCCGAGTTTGCCTCATTCTGATGAACCAGGCGAGGGCTGAAAGGTCGCAGCGATGAAGTGCGTGACCTCGGGCTCTGCCGCAGCGTCGAACTGGCGGATGGCATCCTGAACGATGCGATCCGCATTCGTTACGCGCTGGTGCTGCCGGAGGTGCTCGAGCCAGGACGCGAGCATGAAAGTCTCCAGGAAACGTCCCTTCTCGGCGGCATCCTCGAAGACGTCCCAGCCGTAGGCGCCGTCCCGCCGTCGCTGCCGGCCGAGATCTCGGATCGCAGCCAGGAAAGCATTACTTTTCTCGGGATCGATGCGATATTCAATGGTGACCAATACGGGCCCACGATCAGGCTCTGCATCGATGGCCAGAACCGGAGCCGGCCAATGCATAGAGGGCGCGAGATCCACTCCGGTACTGGCCTGAAGCTTCGAGCGCCAGCTCAACGCAATTCCAATCAACGCACCGGCGGCCGCGAGAAAGTGCGCTGCGGGCAAGCCGAACGCTGAAGCAAGTTGCCCCCAGAGCGCACTGCCGGCGGTCATCGCCCCGAAGAATACGGTTACGAACATGGCCAATCCGCGTCCCCGCACCCAATCTGGTAACGACATCTGAACCGAGACGTTGAGAGTTGCGAGCACGGCAATCCATGAGTTGCCTGCAACACCGCAGGCGGCCAAGCCGACCGCGGAATGATGCGCAACACCGAGCAGAATGAGGCTGATCGCCGTACCGAGCGTGCCGGCCGCAACGAGCCGGTCGGGCCCGAGAACCGCCTTCATCCAGGGCAATGCGAACGCGCCGACGACGGCGCCGATGCCGATGGCGCCCAGCAAGATGCCGTAGAGTTCAGGGCCGCCCGCGATCTGATCGCGCGCGACGAGAGGAAGCAGCGCCCAATACGCGCTCGCGAAGAAGAAGAACGCCACCGCTCTTATGAGAGTTGCTCGCAAATTCGGGTTGTATCGCGCGTGCCGGAAGCCGATCACCATAGCGCCCGTCAGACGTTCCGGCGGAAGCCCGGTCCCTTGCGAAGATGGCGGGCGCCACCAGAGCAGGGCTCCTATGACCCCAAAATTGCTTAATGCGTTAATCCAGAATGGCGCCGCGATGCCCAATGCACCGATGACGACGCCGCCCAGAGCCGGCCCAATTGCTCTGCTGATGTTGACGCCGACGCCATTGCTCGCCACTGCCGCGGCCAGGTCCCGCTTCGGGACAAGCTGGGGCACGATCGATTGCCATGCCGGAGCGGTGAATGCCGCGCCCGAACCGAGGAGGAATGTGAGCAACAGCAGGATCGACGGATTGATCAAGTCGAGCCACACGAGAACCGCACTCATCGCCGCTATCGCTGTGATCACGATTTCCGAAACCACGAGAAAACGACGCTTGTCCACTATGTCGGCCAACGCTCCGGCGGGCAGCGCGAACAGGAACATCGGGAGGCTACTCGCGACCTGGACCAGGGAGACCGTGAGCGGATCGGGATTGAGGCCCGTCATCAGCCATCCGGACGCTGCGTTGTACATCCAGGTGCCCACATTCGCGATGACCGTCGCCGTCCAGACCACGGCAAACGTCCTGTGGTGAAACGCGATCCAGGGGGACGCTCGTCGTTCCGCGGTTGCAGGCGCCGTTCTGTCGTCGGGATTGGTCATGTTCTCACTAACCGATCGGATGGAGTTTTGTCGCGCTAGGCGGCTTCTCGACCGAAGCGCAACAGATTGGCACGTCAGTGCTGTTGACTATTCGACAACCCGCATCGCTGCTCCTAGCATTAATTCAGGGGTCTTCGCCTTTCCCAGGAAGGCTGTTCGATGTTCAAAGTTCGGACGACGTCGACCGGAGCGACGACCTTCCTTCCAGTTTCACAGGAATGAATAGCCCGCATCGCAAGCCAAAACTGACCTCGCGACCAGGAGAGATGACCATGTCGAAAGTTGAGATGCTTACCCCCCAAAACAGCGCCATCGCGCTGATCGACTATCAACCCGCGATGTACCAAGGCGTGCAATCGCACGACCGCCTGGCGGTATTCAACAACATCCAGATCCTGGCCAAGGCTTCCAAACTGTTCAAGATTCCGACCGTGATATCGACCGTCGCCAAAGATTCGTTTTCCGGCCCCTTCATGCCGGAGGTGACCGAGCTATTTCCGGATCACGAAATCATCGACCGGACCTCTATGAACTCGTGGCTGGATGCGAACTTCCGCAAGGCAGTCGCCGCTACCGGGAAGAAGAAGTTCGTCATCGCCGGCCTCTGGACCGAAGCTTGCGTGATGTTCCCGAGCCTCGACATGCTGAAGGAAGGATACGAAATCTACGTTCCTGCCGACGCGTGCGGCGATCTTTCGATCGAAGCGCATAACCGGTCGATGGATCGCCTCGTCCAAGCCGGCGCCGTTCCGATCACATCCTGCCAATACGTCTTCGAACTGCAACAGGACTGGGCACGCGCTGAGACCTACGAGGGCGTGATGGATATCCTCCGCGCCCATTCGCCTTACGGCATCCAGGTGCGCTTCTCCAAGTGGGCGCTTGGCGAACACGCTTCGGAGGCCGGCGGCAAGGCGGCATAGCAACGCCAGAGGGAGGACCGTCATGAAGGTCTACGTGTTATCGCTGGCCGCAGGCCTCCTCGTCGGAGTGATCTACAATCTCCTCAACGTGCGCTCCCCCGCGCCACCGCTGGTGGCGCTGGTCGGGCTTCTGGGAATCCTGGTTGGCGAGCAGATCATCCCGGTTACCAAACTCCTGATAGGGGGCTCGAGCTTTTCGGAGGCATTCCATCTCTCGAGCTGCGATTCCCACATCTTCGGCATGCTGCCCGGTCGACGCACGGCCGGGCCCATTGATGGTCTTAAGAATCCGGAGAAGCAAACATGAGTCAGCAGGGCCCCCACCTGATCCTGCATCACGGCCTGTTCGCGACGCTCGATCGCTCCAATCCGTCAGCGACCGCCGTAGCGATCGAGGATGGGCTGTTTACCGCCGTCGGACAAGATAGCGATGTGATGAAGCTTGCTGGTCCTTCGACCAGGATCGTCGACCTGAGGGGACGGCGTGTGCTGCCGGGCTTAATCGACAACCACCTCCACATCATCCGAGGTGGGCTCAACTTCAACATGGAGCTGCGCTGGGACGGCGTCTGGTCTCTCTCGGACGCCATGGCCATGTTGAAGAAACAAGTTGCGATCACGCCGCCGCCGCAATGGGTGCGGGTCGTCGGCGGATTCACCGAGCATCAGTTCGCCGAGAAGCGCCTGCCAACAATCGACGAGCTAAACGCCGTCGCGCCCGACACACCCGTGTTCATCCTGCATCTCTATGACCGCGCCATGCTGAACGCGGCTGCGCTGCGCGTGGTCGGATACACCAAGGACACGCCCGAGCCCCCCGGCGGCGAGATCGTGCGTGATCCCAAAGGCAATCCAACAGGGCTGCTCCTGGCGAAGCCGAACGCCAATATCCTCTACGCGACGTTGGCCAGGGGCCCGAAGCTCCCATTCGAATATCAGGTCAACTCGACCCGGCATTTCATGCGGGAACTGAATCGCCTTGGTGTCACCGGAGCAATCGACGCCGGCGGCGGCTTCCAGAACTATCCTGAAGACTATGCGGTCATCCAGAAGCTTTCGGACGAGGGGCAGCTTAGCGTCCGCCTGGCGTACAATCTGTTCACCCAGAAGCCGAAGGGAGAGAAGCAGGACTTCCTGAACTGGACCAAGACCTCGAAATACAAGCAGGGCACCGACTATTTCCGTCACAATGGTGCCGGCGAGATGCTGGTGTTCTCCGCGGCCGATTTCGAGGACTTCCGTGTACCGCGTCCGGACATGCCGCCAGAAATGGAGGGCGAACTTGAGGACGTGGTCCGCATTCTCGTCCAGAACAAGTGGCCGTGGCGTCTTCATGCGACCTATGACGAGACGATTTCGCGCGCCCTCGACGTGTTCGAGAAGGTCAATCAGGATACGCCATTGGACGGTCTGCATTGGTTCTTCGACCATGCCGAGACCATCTCCGATCAATCCATCGACCGGATCGCCGCTCTCGGTGGCGGCATCGCTGTGCAGCATCGCATGGCTTATCAGGGCGAGTATTTCGTCGAGCGCTACGGCTTCGGTGCGGCCGAAGCGACGCCGCCGATCAGGAAGATCATGGACAAGGGCGTAAAGATCTCAGCCGGTACCGACGCAACACGTGTCGCCTCTTACAATCCCTGGGTCTCACTGGCCTGGCTTGTGACCGGTATGACGGTCGGAGGTCTGCGCATCTTTCCGCAACGCAATTGCCTCGATCGCGAGACCGCGTTGCGGATGTGGACCGAAAACGTCACTTGGTTCTCTAACGAGGAGGGCAGGAAAGGGCGCCTCCAGGTCGGTCAGTTCGCTGACCTGATTGTGCCCGATCGGGATTTCTTCTCCTGCGCCGACGACGAGATTGCCGACATCACGAGCGATCTCACGGTCGTCGGCGGGCGTATCGTCTACGGGGCGGGAGAGTTCAAGGCTCTCGACGATACCGCGCAGCCGCCCGCGATGCCCGACTGGTCACCGGTGCGCAGTTTCGGTGGGTACGGCAGCTGGGCGGAAGAGGGCAGCAAGGCGCAGGTCGTCCGCAGACACGCGATGCAGATGTGCGGCTGCGCCAATGCTTGCGCCGTGCACGGCCATGATCATGCGCGCGCATGGTCCGGAAGGCTGCCGGTTTCGGATCTCAAGAGCTTCTGGGGTGCGCTCGGTTGCGCCTGCTGGGCGGTCTGAGATGAACATCAAGGCCGACACTCCCCTCTCGATAAGGGCAATCCTCACCTGGCCCTGGTTGCTGCCGGTCTCGAGGATAGCCTTGGTGTCGGCCTTCCTGATCGGCGGAATCCAGAAGTTGGCCGATTTTCCGGGAGCTGTCGCGGAGCAGGCGCATTTCGGACTTCAGCCGGCGTGGCTTTGGGCAGCGGCAGCTATTGTCGTCGAACTCGGCGGTTCCGCGCTCGTCATTCTTGGACGATGGGTGTGGCTAGGGGCCGGCGGGCTCGGCGTGCTGACTGCGGTCGCCATGTTCACCGCAAACGATTTCTGGACCAAGTCCGGTCACGATCGCTTCCTGGCCGTGAATGCCTTTTTCGAGCATCTAGGTCTGATCGCCGGCCTGGTGCTTGTGTCAATCCTGTCCTTGCGCTCGCGAGGCGCTTGATCACTATCACTCAACTCTTCTGCTCGAGGTTTCCCATGATCCGCAAGCGTCATCTAGTCGAGATCCTGTTGATTTCATCGCTGCTGACGACCGCGTCCGCCGCCATCGCGCGCGATCTGGCGGAGGCCTCGCCCGAGGTCGGCGTCGGTGCCCAATACGATACCACCCACGTCTATGTGGCCCCCGAAGACGTCGACAAGTTCGTGGCGAGCTTCCTTTCCACCTTCGGTGGCCAGAGCACGAAACAGGTCGTCGCAACTGTTACGCCTACGCCGAGCAGCACGACCTCCCAGCTTCTTCAGACGCCTGTGGGCACCGTGTCTCTGTTCGGCTTCAAGACGCCGATCCCCTATCCCTTCGGGGCGGAGCGGACAGGTTATCTTGTCACCGACCTTGACGAAGCCATCAAGGTCGCAAAGGACTCAGGCGCTGACGTTCTGGTAGCCTCTTTTCCGGATCCCATCGGACGCGACGCCGTGATCCAGTGGCCGGGCGGCGTCAACATGCAGCTCTATTGGCACACGACGAAGCCGTCCTATGCGGCATTCGAGACCATCCCCGAGAACCGCGTCTACGTCTCTCCCGAACGGGCGAATGCCTTTATCCGGGGCTTCCTCCGATTCTCGCACGGGAAGGTTGTTTCCGACGATGCGCATGCCGCAGGAGTCGAAATCGGCCGAGCGAAGGATACGTTTAGGCGCATCCGCATTGAATCGGCGTTCGGAAAGGTGACGATACTCGTCACAGACGGTCACCTGCCTTACCCGTATGGGCGCGAGTTGACCGGCTATGAGGTGAAAGATTTGCAAGGAACGCTGACGAAAGCAAAGGCCTCGGGCGCCGCTGTGCTCGTCGAGCCCTACACCTCTGACGGACGGTCCGAAGCTATGGTACAATTCCCCGGCGGATATATCGCGGAGATTCACGCGGCCGCACCGAAGTAGGGGGCACTATGGCACTCCTGCTGGCACGATTGTGCTTGCGGAGGGAATGGGCGGCGCGCCTAATGTGCTTGGCGGCGCCTCAGTTGGCGTGGGCGGATGATCAATCTCAAGGGTCCACGCCGCAGCGGCCGGCCATCATGTTCAACCGATGGCAAGAAGACTGGTCAGTGCTCGCGAACCCGCGTGTGCCGCATGAGCCGTTGGACGAGTTCAAATATATTCCGCTGTCCAGCGTCGATCCATACACGTATCTCTCCTTCGGAGCGAACACGCGTGAGCGCTTCGAATCCAACAACGCCGCGAACTTCGGCACCGGTCCGAACCGCAGCCAGAACTACGTTATCAGCCGAAACGAGTTCCACGCTGATCTTCGCGTAGACAATCAAATCCAAGCGTTCGTGCAATTTCAGGCGGACTATGCGCCCTGGAAGACCATGTTGACGCCGGTCGATCGGGACAAACTCGATCTTGAACAGGGTTGGGTGGCTCTGACCGAGTCGGTCGGTGGCGGAACGTTGAAGCTGAGGGGCGGACGGCAGCAATTTGCCTTCGATTTGCAGCGCTTTGTATCCGTTCGTGACGGTCCCAACGTCCGACAATCCTATGACGCCGCCTGGGCGGACTACGAGAAAGGGCCCTGGCGGTTTATCACCTTTTACAGTCTACCGGTCCAGGTTCGGGACGTTACGATATTCGATGATTACAGCAGCATCAGCACGCAGACCTTCGGGATGGCGCGGGCGGAGTATAAATTTTCCGAGTCGCTGTTCATCGCTGGCTACTATGCCAATTTCACGCAGGGGAACGTGCGATTTCCAAATGCATCTGGCAACGAGCGGAGAGACATTTTCGATGCCCATTTGAACGGTAACGCCAATCATTTCGATTTTGACTTCGAAGTGATGAACCAAACCGGACGCATTGGCATCGAGCCGATCGAGGCTTGGGCTGTCGGCTCACTCGCTGGCTACACCTTCGCCGACGTGAAATGGAGCCCAAGGGTAGGCATCCAGCTCGACGCGGCGTCTGGTGACGGAAACACCAAGCAAACCTTTGGGACATTCAATCCATTGTTTCCCAACGGTTACTACTTTACGCTTGCGAGTTACACCGGGTACACCAACCTCATTCACATCAAGCCGTCCCTGACGCTGAACCCGACCTCGTCGCTGAAAATCACGCTGGCGGCAGCGGCTCAATGGCGCCAGAACACGGCCGATGCGGTCTATACCCAGCCCGATGTTGCCGTCCCGAACACCGCGGGACGGCCCGGGGCGTACACCGGAAGCTACGGCCAGGTTCGGCTCGATTGGGCCATAGACCGCGCAACCTCCTTCGCAATCGAGGCGGTGCACTTCGCGATTGGCAATGCACTGCGCAACGCAGGCGGACATGACTCGAATTACGTCGGCGTAGAGATCAAGCGCGGATGGTAGTGTACCCGGTGTCGACCGAAGCAGAAGTCCCATGATCCTGCCGTTTCTGTTGAGCTTCACCGCGGGCTGTGTCGACACGGCGGGTTTTCTCGCATTGCAAGGTCTGTTCACGGCCCATGTGACCGGGAATTTCGTGACCCTTGGCGCGTCGCTTGCTCTCGGCACGTCGGGAGCCATTGCGAAGGTCTTGGCCCTTCCGGTCTTTTGTGCGGTCGTAATGGCCGTCCGCCTCCTTAGCTCGTCGCTGGTAAAGCACTGGCGCTTCATCTTCGAAGCCATGCTCGGCCTTAAGGTCCTTCTGTTGATCGTCGGCGCCGCGCTTGCGATCAAGTTCGGCCCTTTCCAGAACGGCGACAGCTGGCAAGCTGTGATTACCGGGATGGTGCCCGTTGCGGCCATGGCGATCCAGAACGCTGTACACCGGATCTATCTCGGAAGCGTACCCCCTCGACGCTGATGACCGGCACGACGACGCAAATCATGATCGATCTGGCCGATGTATTGCTTCCTGGAGGCAACAGGAGAGGGCCGACAACTCGATTGAGGAGGATGTCGGTGATTGTACTCGTATTTGCCGCGGGCTGCGGCGCAGCGGCCCTTCTGTTTATGTGGTTCGGTGAACGGTGTTTTATACTCCCGCCGGTTCTAGGTCTCGTTTCCCTGGTTGCTCGAGTGGTAGGTTCGTCAGAACAGACGGTCTGAGGACCATGTGCGTCGGCATGAAGTTTCTGACGGTTCGAGAAACTGGTCGTAGGTAGGCGAAACTAGCTACGGTGACAGGCTACGGTTTGTGCGGGATCTTCTCGAAGTAGAATTTCATTGATCAGGTTTCAAATGAAACGGGGGCGGCTCCGTCGGATTGCGAACGCGAAGCGGCGGCGGCGCTAGAAATGGCGCACTCCGCCATGGTTTGGTGTCCATTCCCGCTGCTGGTGCACATATCCGTATGCCGGATTGATACCGCAGTAGGCATCTGTACTAGACGCACTGCCCCTGCATTTGTCGTAGGTTGAGAACTGGCAGTTGCCAGGATAGCCCCACCCCGTTCCTTGCAGGGCGAGGCCAGCCGATGGCTCTTCAGCCGTTTCGAACCCCGGCTGGCCCAAGCCGGAGAATCGTTGCTTGGTGCCAGCCAATAGCTTCGCTGAGTACCCGCCTGCGACGAACCCTGAGACGAAGAAAAAGGATATGGTCTGGATCGCGCTAAATGAGGATCGTCCGCTGTTCGCCTTTGCTGGGAACGGCTTGGAAGGCCATGAGGCTGGCGACGAGAAGTATATGTCCAGATCGCCGCGCGGCCATGTCACGGCCGAACAGGTAGGTCAGCTCTGTGAGCGTCGTGATGTTGAGCTGGATCATGTCTGTCGTGCGCTCGATCGGCGTGTCCAATAAAGCGCCGTGCAAGCCGTAGGGACGCAACAGGCTGTGGCAATCAGATGGTCCATGCCCCCGGCAACTAAATCTCAGTGACACTGGACACCGGGATCACCCCAAGTCTGTCAATAACCCAGGCAATCGGCCTCGGTACTCCACAACTCTTTCGCGCTCAATGATGCGATAGAGGTCTGCATCGGAACATTGCCTAACCAGTTCGGCATTGGTGACCGCGTCGGCGATGTCATGCGCCTTCGCTGCATTAGCTGGGACTTTGGAAATCTCGACGGCATCTGCCGGCGTGATGTCCCCTGCCGAGACGGCGGCCGCCAAATCTGACTGCGCGTCAGCCGCGTCGCGCGCGTTGTTGATTTGGCGCATTGGGAAGCCCACCGGTCTATCTTTCCGCGGCGGGCAAATCCGATCCATACAGAGCCGCATTGCCACTGGATCGCCTCCCAGTGCCATCGTGATGACCTTCTCCGTCAGCGCCTTCGCTTGTCCATCGAGCAACCCTTCGCAGGCAAGGGTGGCGGCGTTCCGCGAACCCCGGGGGCGACCGGCTGCATTGCCGGATCGGCCGGGCTGAAACCGGCCGCCCTGTTTCGGTCCTGTATTAGCAGGTGGCATCCTTCGCTCCGAAGGCAGCGACTTAAAGCGCGACGAGGACGCTGGTCGCCGCCGCGCCAACGTTTGTATATCATTTCGTAGGTTCGCAGGCGGCTCGTCCGCACTAACCGCGCGCCGTGGATCTTGCCGCAAAGTTCAGCCCTTGAGTGATCCTTTCAGCTTAATCGCGGCAAGGACTTCATCTGTGAGTGCCGCTTGCCGTTCAAGCTCGGTAATCCGGTCAAGATCGCTTTCCGACAGACAGAACAGGAAGTTCCAACCGTCGCTACCGAGCCGCATCGCAATTCGATTTTGAACTACCTCAGTACGCTCTCTTTCCAGCGGATCGCGAAGCGCGCCCGCTATGGGGCGCGGTAGCGAGCGATCCAGCCCATCTGCCTCGACCTGATCACCACTGTTGGTTCTAGATGGTTCAATAGATAGTTCGTGTGGCGGCTGCTCCACCCCACTGGTGTCAGCCCCGCGACTCTTATCCACGTCAGTGCCACCGGTGGCGTGCTCTTCACCGGTGGCATAGCCACCACCGGTCGATGGCAAAGGAAAGTCGAATTGGTTGGTGTGGCGGACTGAACCGCCCTTCGTGCCATTTACGGCAACATAACCGGCCGCGTTGAGGCGCTTGACCGCGTCCATCACCGCGTCCCTGCTCATGCCAATCGCGTTAGCCACTGTCCGATAACTCGGATTGCACTGGCCCGTCTCTTTGTTGCGAAATTTTAGCAACAGGGCGGTCGCCACGATCTTGTCCGTGCTGGTTAGGCGCGGGTCGCGCATGATTGGCCACAATCTCGAATAGTGGATCGGCTCCGGCTTCCTCTGCGCGGTTGTGGAAGCGCGTCTGTCTTGATCCTTGGGCTTTCCAGCCCTACTCGTACGCATGATCGCCTCTCTCATAGGCGGCATCGGAACGTGACCCCGGAAACCGCGCGAACGGTTGCCGGGGTTAATTTTCGTGGGTCGCGGTTTTTGGGTTGGGGAAGCCTGAAGAAAGCTATTGGATCGCAATAGAAGTCGTCTTCCCCAACATCATCGCTAACCTGTTGATGTTGTTGAAATCGGCGGCTCCCCTAGGGAGCGCCACTTAGTACTCATCTGCGAACCCGGGGCGGTGCCGTTTCGGGTGGCCAAGACGGCCCTTTGAATGTCTTGCCCCTCCGCGTGCGATATCCGCGGCTGTTGAGCCACTTAACGACCTCCTTGACGCCGAGGGCGCCAGACGAGCCGTCGCCATAAAGGTAGAGCTTGTAGATAAGTCGAACCGTCTCGGAATCGACCGGGTCGATCGCCAAGGTCTTCTTGATCTTGGTACCGCGCTTCTCGGCCTCGATGAGAACATAGCCCAGCGGGACCGGCGAGCCGTTCCAGAATCCGTGCTGCGCATTGGCCTTCATGTTTCTGATGGCGTGCTTTGCGTTTTCCTTGGACTGGTACTCGTCGAATAGTGCGATGACCTTGCGCATCATTGCCTGTACGGATCATCGTCATCACCAAGCGGCTGCGTGATCGAAACGAGCTTGACGCCGGGCTTGGCCAGCTTTCGCAGATAGAATTCCTGGCCGAAACCATCGCGGAAGAACCGGCTATGGCTGTGCACCGCGATGACGTCGAACGCATGATCGCCGTCGCAGTCGCGCTCGATCATCTGCGCGCGAATACGGGGCGCTTGTCGTCGGTGGCCGAGGCGCCGGGTTCGATAAATTCAGCGACGGCCTGATGGCTCTTGGCCTCACACCAAGCGAGCATCTGCGCCCGGCCGACGATGGTATTGGGCTGCGCAACTGGACAGACATCGGCGGCGTGCAGAAGAAGATCGAGGAATGCAGCGCATCGAGCGCAAGACTTTGGCCATTATGATCGACACAATCGATCATTCGTCAGCGCGAGCATTTCGTGGGGCGCTAACGTTTCTGTGATCGGGCCGAAGGTCGTGCCTTAGTCATTGTTGCAGCTCGCTTTTTTGAAGGCCCGCTGCTCGCAGCCGAAGAACCTTTGCAGCAGTCTGGAATAGAACGCGCGCTGCTTCGTCAAACCCCCATGCGATCAAGATGGGAGTTCAAGATGCGCCAGCCGTCTCGCAGATTCCTTGCGACACTCGCAAGCAGGTGTCGTTTCCGAAAAACAGCGCTCGCCGCGATCCTGTTGGGTGGGCGGGTTCTCATTGCTTGCGCAATCCCGCCGCTCGCGTTCGCGCATGAAGTCCATCCGGCCGATCCTCCGGCAGGGCTCAGCGCAGAGGAATCTGCGTTCCTGAAAGAGAACGACGCGGCGATGACAAAGATGATGAGCGACATGGCGGCGAAGCCGACCGGCGATATCGATCGCGACTTCGTTGCCATGATGAACCCGCATCATCAGGGCGCTATTGACATGGCCGTGATCGAGCTGCGCTACGGCAAGAACGAGCAGCTTCGGCGGATCGCACAGGAAATCATCGTCGACCAGATGCAGGAGATCGCCGCGATGAAGCTCGCGATCGGCGAGCCGGCGACCGATACGACGCCCGCGCCGACGCAGCCGCAAGCCCTCCCGGCCGCACACGATCACCATCATTCGGGCATGCACATGGACGTGTCCTCCGGAATGAAACACTAGGAGCGAAACATGAAAACGTGGAAGACATTCTTCTTGGCGGCAACGATGCTCGCAACTGGGTCCGCTGCGTGGGCAGGGCAAGCGCCCGGCGCGCTGTCCTCGCCCGACATCCCGATCAGCCATCATGACCGCATTTATGCGGCCGAGCAGTTCTCGAACACGGTCTCGGTGACGGATCCCGTCGACAACAAGCTGCTCGGCGTGATCCGGTTGGGTGATCCGCAGCCCCTCAATTTCAGCCCGCTCTACAAGGGCCAGGTGCTCGTCCACGGCATGGGCTATTCGCCCGATCACCGCACGCTGGCGGTGGTATCGATCGGCTCGAATTCGGTGACCTTCATCGACACCGCGACCAACGCCGTCAAGCACGTGACGTATGTCGGCCGTTCGCCGCATGAAGCATTCTATACGCCGGACGGCAAGGAAGTGTGGGTCACGGTGCGCGGTGAGAACTACATCTCTGTGATCGATGCCAAGAGCTTTGAAGAGAAGACACGCATCACAACTCCGAGCGGCCCGGGCATGCAGATCTTCTCGCCCGACGGCAAGTACGGCTACATTTGCTCCTCGTTCAATCCGGAAACCGATGTCGTCACGGTTGCTGATCACAAGATCGTCGCCAAGGTGAAGCAGGAAAGCCCGTTCTGCCCGAACATCGCTGCGACGCCGGACGGCAAGCAGGTGTGGTTCACGCTCAAGGACGTCGGCAAGACGCAGGTGTTCGACGCGCATCCCCCGTTCAACCTCATCAAGACGATCGACACCGGCCCGATCACGAACCATGTCAACTTCGCATACACCACGAAGGGACCGTTCGCCTATGTCACGGTCGGTGGCCGGAACGAGGTCAAGGTGTTCCGCACCGATGATTTCTCGCAGGTCGCGACCATCCCGGTCGGCAACTTGCCGCACGGCATCTGGCCGTCGGGCGACGGCTCGCGCGTTTATGTCGGCCTCGAGAACGCCGATACGCTGGCGGCGATCGATACCGCGACCAACAAGGTGATTGCGAACATTCCGATCGGTCAGGCACCCCAGGCGATCGCCTATGTCCCCAACGCCGCGCCCAATCCCGACGACCGCGAGAACCTGCAGCCGCTCGGTGTCGCCGGTCAGGTTGCGCATCTTACCCTGGCGCCCAAGCAGCAGACGGGCGATGGCAAGACGCCAACCAGCGTGTCGCTATTCGACCAGGGCCTGATCCAGATCCTGCAGGCCTCGGTGACGGGTCTCCAGCCCAAGCAGAAATATGTGCTGGCCCTCGCCGAGAATGAGGACGGCAGCGGCCCGTTGCAGCCGCTCGCAGCCTTCATGACGAATCCGGCAGGATCGGCTATCGTCAACGCCGCTGGCCCGATCCGGCAGATCGTCGATCAGGGGGCCAAGGCCGACAGGCGATACCTTGTGATCGCACCCGGCGACGCGGCCATGCCCGGCGAGGCCGTCCAGATCGAGCCCCGTTGACGTTCGCTGAAAGAAGGAACGCAGGCGGAGGACGCAATGAAGGATATGTTGGTTCAGGTCGAGCCGCTGATCCCCGCCCTCCGCCGCTACGCGCGCGCGCTCGTTCGCAACCGCGCCAACGCCGACGATCTGGTGCAGGACTGCCTGGAGCGCGCCGTCAGCCGCTGGCATCAGCGGCGCGACGGCAGCGTGCGCTCCTGGCTGTTCACGATCCTGCATAATCTCTCGGCTGATCAATTCCGCCAGGCGTCATCGCGCGGCAGGCATGTGCCGATCGAGGAAGCGGGTGAGGGCGAGTTTCAAGGGGCCGCCGTGCAGGAGCATCGGCTTATGTATCAAGATGTACTGGACAAGCTTGCAAGGCTGCCGGAGGAGCAGCGGGCCGTGCTGCTGCTGGTTGCAGTCGAGGATCTCTCTTATGCGGAGGCCGCGAAAGTCTTGAACGTTCCGATTGGCACGGTGATGTCGCGCCTGTCGCGCGCACGCGAGAGGCTGCAGCAGGAGCTCGACGGTGTCGCCGATGCATCAGGGAAAGTGTTGACGATGCGGAGGCTGACATGAACAACCGGCCGATCACGGAGGATGATCTCCACGCCTATGTGGATGATGTGCTCGAGCCAGAGCGTCGGACGGAAGTCGGCTCCTACCTCGCCGATCATCCGGATGTCGCCAAACGCGTTGCCGGCTTTGCCGACCAGCGCCAGCTGCTGCGCGCGGCGCTGGCGCCCATCGCCGACGAGCCGTTGCCACCCGAGTTGAACCTGTCACGCATCATCGAGGGCCAGAGGCGTCGTTCTCCGCCGGCCTGGCGGGCGATCGCGGCGATGCTGCTGCTCAGCGTGGGCGGATTTGGCGGCTGGGCCGTGCGCGGCTCGCTGGAGGCATCACCTAGCGGCCTGGCCGCGCTCGCGCAGGAAGCATCCTATTCCTACAATGTCTATGCACCGGATCGGGTGCGCCCGGTCGAGATGCGGGCATCCGATGCCGCTCAGCTCGTCCAATGGGTCTCAGGCCGGCTCAATCGGCCCGTCAGGGTGCCGGACCTGGCGAGCTCAGGTTACCGTTTGATGGGTGGGCGCCTGGTTGCGACCCAGCACGGACCAGCCGCGATGTTCATGTATGATGACGACCGCGGCAGCCGGATTGTCGTGCTGACCCGGCCGATGAGTGCCGACCAGAACGCACCAATGACGGCACGGTCAGACGGCGGCGCCACCGGGTTTTCCTGGGCCGATGACGGGATTGGCTACAGCCTCGTCGGTGAGGCGCCGGCGGAGACCTTAAGGCCGGTCGCGAACGAGGTCCGTAGACAGGCGCGCGCGACATAGGTTTTGCCACCGGTGTGGCGGTGAAGACGCCGCCTCGCGCACTTCTGCGCGAGGCGGATGTCAGGCTTGCGCTCGCCGCGCCGGTGAATGAAATCGATATCCAGGCGCGAGCCACTATGGAGAGGTCCCTCAACCGGCGGCGCTCGAAGGTTTGGGCCCCGCCATTTTCCCGAGTTTCATGGCCGCTCTCCATCTTCGCCATGTTTCGGTGTGGTCAGAGAATCGATCACTTGGCTTCGGGCGGTTCGACGATCCCGGTCTCGTAATAGGAAGATTTGGTGCGCATGGTCTCGAGCGCTTTCCCGGATTCCAAATAACGGCCCGCTAACGTCAGTTTTGCCGCCTTGTCCCAGCTTTCCGGCCAGTGGCCCAAGGGGTAGCCGAACCAAGGGACGCGCGGCGTCAGCTTCGGCAGTCCGAGTTCCTCCCAGATCACGCGTGCGCCCTCCATGAGTTCGCGGTTGGGCAGACTCACGGGCGGATATGGAAATTTCACCGTCGCGTCGATCAGGATCTGCGAGCCGCCCAGCCCGTCCGGATAGGTACGCTCAGCGAAGTTCGACTCAACGGGTGCTGCAGACGGGTCGAGGTCGGTCAGCCGCCCGCGCATGATCTCGATATCCCGATGCGGCTGTACGCGCCATGCTAGTGCCCAGAAGACGCTTTCAATATCCGAAATGTCGATATCGTCGTTGACCGCTATGATCCATTTCATGCCAGACATGTTCACGATGGAAGCCGCGACCCGCAGCGCATTCCATGCCTCTCCCTTGCGCGTGTTCGGTTTCAGCGAGATTGCCACTAGCTGGCTGCTTCCGCCTACTTCGAAAAAATTGACGCGGGCAAAATCGGGTATTTTTGCCGAAAGCTCCAGCTGCACCGCGCCTTCGAATCCGAATTTGCGAATGCAGGAACTCTCGCTCGGCGGCATCTCGCTGATGAAAGCCTGCAGGATCGGTTTGCGCCGATGGGTGATTGCGCTGACCTCGAAGAGCAAATTGTAGTCCTCTGGCCCCACGTATCCGCCGTATTCGCCGAAGGGCCCCTCCATTTCAAGGATGTCGGTGCGGAATCGCCCCTCGATCGCGATCTCCGCCGTGGCGGGAATCAGAAGGTCTACGGTCTCCGCTTTCACGAGCTCAAGTGGCGCTCCATTGAGAGCGCCGGCGACGGCGTAGTCGGGCTGGCGCAGCTTGGACACGCTGCAAAGTGCCAGCGCGGGCAAGACCGAAAGGCACAGGACCGCCTCAAGCGGTTTTCCCAATGCGCGCGCCTTCTCCCAATGGATCCGGCTATGCTGACCGGTAAGCATCAGCACACCGGCGCGGTCAGGCGCCTTGACCATCACCCGGTAGGTTCCGGAATTGTATTCGCCGGTCTCGGGATCGCGCGTGATCCATATGGGGGCGCTGAAATAGGCCGAAACGTCGCTGCCGGGATTGGTAGCGGTCACGGGAAACTGATCGATCCCGCCACTTTTCACGATGTCCTCGCCAGTGATCACGATTTCCTTGACTGGCGCTCGATCACGGGCAACTTCGACCGGCGGAATGGGGTTCTTCTGCGCGAACATCCATTTTTTGCCGATGTCCTCCGGCGATTTCAATCCCATCGCCGCTGCGTAGACTTGGGGCGAGGCGCCAGTGATCGCTACTGCGACCGATCCATCGAACTTCCGGCCGCGCGAGTCGGTCAGGTTCTCGAAAAGCCAGCCTTTGCGTTGTGATTGATCCAGGCCACGAAACTGCCAGCGAACGAGCGGCATTACCTCGGTATCTTTGTTCATGGGCCGCTTCACATGGATCAGCAGATCTCGCCGATCGAGTTCGCTCAGGTATTCGCGAATATCCCGATAGATCGGGCCAACTTTGGTTGGCGGCTCGGGCTTATCCAGTTCCGGTGGCTCGGGATGTCTTGGTTGATGAGCATGCAGATGAGACATCGTCTTTACTCCTTGCGGTCGGTTTGCAATACAGGCCTCCTCGCGGCGGCGTCTCACGCACCATCAGCAAGACCGCTTGACCAAGCGCGCCGATTGCCTGACATCGTGCGCCATAAATGGCCGGCCAGGGCACTTTGATCAAAATCGCTCACTTGGTGTAGAAGGTCTTCGCGGGCGCCGTCGCATCCTCGTCCCAACGGTATTTCAGGCTCACCGACACGAGATCGATATGCGGATTGAGACTTCCTACGTACGTGACGCAATCGAACGACGGATTACCGGACGCCGCGGAGATGTTGATTGACGTGTGCCTCACGAAAATATGGGAGTAGGCGAGATCGAGTGCGAGGCCCTTCGAAATGTGAAAGGTCGAGCCGACCGACAGCCTCGTCTGGTCGTTGTCCGGCACCAGTGGCGTACGGACCTGATCGGTGACCGGGGACACCTCGTATGAGACGCCGGCCCGCACCGACAGCCGGTCGGTCCACTGATACTCGCCACCGACCGAGAAGAACCAGCCATCTTTATACTGGAACGGGATCGCGACCGGGACTCCGCCAAATGTTGCCGGTCGACCTGACGCCAAGTTGAAGACGGAGGTGCCAATTCGGCTCCAGTTCATCCACTCCACCGTGCTGAGCAAAGTAAATTGTTGGGCAAGACGCTGACGCAGACCGAGCGAAACGATGTCTGGGAGATCGAGCGTGGTGCTGATGCGGCCCGTGGCAGTCCCCGGCAATGGGAATGGGCCCGACACCGTGAGTGGTCCGCTTATTTTTTGATCGATCGCGGAGCGGTAGCCGACACCGATGGTGGTGGTTGGCGCTGGCGTCAATGTTACGCCCGCGATGAAACCGTAACCCCAACCGTCGCCGGAGAGATTCATATCAAACGGGACATTGCCTAGGCCTGGAATTGCCGGGGTGGGGCCCGGCGACAAGGTGGCCTTGCCATACTCGATTTGCACGCCAAATCCGACGCTGATCCAGTCGTTGAACTTGTAAGCGAAGCTCGGAGTCAGATTGTAGGTCGTCAGTTTCGGGCTTCCCGTCGAGTAATCGCGGCCTGCCCACATGTTAGGAAAGCTCCCCGATACGGCGAATGGGGAATTTAGCGACATCGCAACCCACGCATTTGGATTGATCTGCCAGGAGCCATAACCGGCGGGCAACATGGAGTTGTAGCCGATGTTATTCGTCCCGCCAAAGGCGGCCAACGTGCTCGTCGCAGCAACCGCGTTCGCTGCATATGGCAGGATCCCGGTCGCGACGATTTCGCTCTGGATCCCCGGCATCTGTGTCGTGGTCGCCGGATTCCAGAACATCGACGACAGCGACCCGCCCGCGGCAACGCCGGCGTATGACGATCCCTGTCCGTTGGTGCTCTGATCGCTAAGGGCGAAACCGCCGGCGTTCGCGTCCACCGCGGTAGCGATCAATGCCCCGAACGCACTGCAGGCCAACAAGAACGAATTCACGCTACCACACTGAGCCACGCTGCCCTCTATTCGTTTCGCGCGTTATCGTAACGACGACAATTCATTCATCTCTGCTTGCCGGGCGCGCCAATGTGCGCCATCGAGCAACGGTTCGGACCGTTGCAGCGGCCACGAGAAAAACATTCGACACGACAAATCAAGCGGAGCATTGCCAGAATTCGGCAACACGGAATTCGACTTCATTGTTGTTGACCATTGTTCACGCTCGACCTCTGATGTCTCACCCAAGACAGGTTTGGAAAAGCAATGCCGGGATAATTGCTTTGTCCGATTGTGTGGGATCGAGACGGGAGCAGCCCGTCGGGGTCCCGTGATCAAAGGAGCGAAACATGCAGGACGCAGCGTCCCAGCGGCTGATCATCGGCATTTCTGGCGCCTCGGGCGTCGCCTACGGCGTGCGCCTTCTGCAACTCCTGTGCAATGGCGGCGTCGAGACGCATCTGGTGATGTCGAGGACCGCTGAGCAGACCTTCGCCTATGAGAGCGACTTGAAGATCGCGGAGGTGAGGGAGCTCGCCAGCGTCAACTATGCGATCGACGACATGGCTGCAGCGATTTCGAGCGGCTCGTTCCGGACTGCCGGTATGATCGTGGCGCCGTGCTCGATGCGCTCGATGTCCGAGATCGCCTCGGGCGGGACTACCACTCTTTTGACGCGCGCGGCGGACGTCGTGCTGAAGGAGCGCCGACGCCTGGTTCTGATGGTGCGCGAAACGCCGCTGCACACCGGTCATCTCCGGACGATGACCGCACTATCCGAGATGGGGGCGATCATCGCACCGCCCGTGCCGGCCTTCTACGCAAAGCCCGAGAGTCTCGAAGAGATGGTCGAACACACCGTCGGCCGCGTGCTCGATCTCTTCGACATCAATATCGGCATCGTGCGCCGCTGGGGCGAGGACGATGCGCTGAAGCGCCGTTCGCCGTCGCTACGCAAGATCGCGCCATTCGAGCCGCCGCTAGCCCAACACTGTCCCGCTAATAGTGAGAACGACGCAGAAGAGGCGACGGGTGACAACGGTGGTAGATCGCAGCGGCTTGAGATTGGTGGGTTTCATCTTCGCAAGCGTGACTTTTGCGGTGATGCTGACCGCGACGATGGTCGTTAAGGGCTATTCTGACGGCGTTTATTCGCTGCAAGGCGCCGCGATCGAAGGCTGGTAACACATGTATTTGTGAGATCGCCTGCGGCAAAGCGGGGCTCCGAATAGTGCTCGCCTCTCAATGGATGTGCCGGGCTGCACGAGGCCTCACCGTTTTTTTGACCCCCGGGGCAACGTGTTGACTGCTAAGGTCACGCGTGCTCGCGCCACGTAAGGATCGTACGCCCTCCGTCGAACTGCGGGCACTCCGCAGGCTTAAGAAAGGGCAATCCAAATCGGCTTTCGTGTTCACATCTGAACGCGACGCGCCGTTCACCGAGGTCTTCGCCGCGTGTGCGCCGACAACTGGTCGATCTGATAGAGGAACGCGGCTAGACTCCGAGTGATCTTTCCAGGCACGCGACCAGCGTCTCTGTTTCGAACGGCTTGCGAAGAAACGCCGCCCCGCTGGACGTGGCCTTTTCCTTCAGTCCCGGTTCGGAATGGGCTGTGATCATGATGACCGGCAGCGTTCCGTGACGCTGGTCAAGCTGCTGTTTGAGCTCGAAGCCGCTCATGCCTGACATCTGGATGCCCGTGATTGCATAAACAAACCGTTCAAGATCGCTGCAAGGAAGGAGATCTTCGGCGGACGCAAACCCGCGGGCGTCGTAGCCGAGCGACCGAAAGAACCCAACCAGCGCGTCGCGCATGGAGCCGTCGTCGTCAACTATGGAAATCAAATATCCGGTTGTCATGCGTATTTCCACTCAAGTCCCACCCGCGACTTGACTTCGTTGCCCGCAAATTCGCTTCTCCAAGTTCGCAACTTGCCTCACCGCGCTTTGGTTTCCTTCAGGGCCTCTGCCATGCGTCCGCCAGAGAACGGGCCCCCAGCTTTGGCATCGCCGCACCACGATGAATCTTTACAGTCACTTCACTGAGCCCGAGTTCTCCCGCGACCTGCCTGTTCAGCTTGCCTGCCGTCACCGACGCCGTGACCTCGCGCTCGCGCGGCGAAAGGGTTGCGTAGCGATCGACAATGTCTAGCGACTACCGTCGATGTCGAAGAATGCCGCTAAAATGGAAGACCCCGCGCTCGTCACGCGGTGAGAGAGTCTCGTACCGGTCGTGCACGGCCGTGGCGTGAATTTCGCTGTCCCGTTGGCGGCGATCGCGATTGATGGCCGCCGTTACCGCATCGATCATGTCCTGGTCGCGAAACGGTTTTGGTAAAAAGTCGACGGCGCCCGCCTTCATAGCGCGGACGGACATTGGGATATCGCCATGTCCGGTCATCAGGACGACGGGCAGGTGTATCCCGATGTCCGCAAGCTCCTCTTGGAAGTCCAGTCCGCTGATCCCCGGAAGGCGGACATCAAGTACGATGCAGCCCGGGCCAGTCGGTCGTTCCGCCTTCAGGAATTCCTGGACCGAGCCAAAGGTTCGTGCCGTCAGCCCGACCGAGCGCAATAAGCTCTCGAGTCCAAAGCGGAGTGAGTCGTCGTCGTCGACGACGTGCACGACAGGAGGCTGGTCCGACGCCTGGGGCATCTAATATTCAACCAAGAGCAGCTTCAGCGTCGTTCCCTGCATATCATGCCGCGCGGCGACAGTATCATCACACGAAAGTATGATCGCCCAGGCCTGAAATCTGCCGCGCGAAGCGGCTCGTTTGGTTTTCCCGAAGAGGTCGGTCGAAGGACGCCGCGCCATCAAGCCAAAAAGCCATCAAGCCAAAAACATCATCCCATTGAACGAATCAGCAGTTTTTGTCGGCTTCGCTCATCCGGCTACACGGTCGGATGATTGTCTCGCGCAACGTTCATACCAACGTGTGAGACAATTAGACCCAATGCGCGATTGGCGCCGTGGGATGCGTCGATCATCCTGGTCTGCATGCTGAACGAAAGCTGACCTCAGCGAAAGCGGACCCGCTGGTCCCCTCCAGCGCACTGCCGGAGCGATGTCCAGCCCAACACAGGATCGCATCATGTTCAAAACGTCGGACGAGCAGGCAATCGAATGCCCGGCCTCGAGTTTCCTTCCATCGGACACAGAGAACGTTCTACGAGTCCTGCTGATGCAGCCGGTCGCGGCCAGTTCGGTTGATCCCGCGAGTGCCACGACGTCCCTCGGCTATGCTCGCGGCGGTCTGCCGCCACGAGTCGTGCAGCGCCTGCGCAAGCACATCGATGCGAATATCGAGCATCGCATCAGCGTTGAAGCTCTGGCCAAACTCGCCAACCTGTCGGTGTGCTATTTCGTTCGTGCCTTCAAGCAATCGATGGGGCTGACGCCGCATGACTATCTCATCCGTCGGCGCGTCGAAAGAACCATGGAGCTTCTGTCAGGGACCGAACTCTCCCTTTCCGAAATTGCTCTTGCAGCGGGCTTCGCCGATCAGAGCCATTGTGCCCGCCGCTTTCGCCAGCACGTGGGCATGTCGCCGAGTGACTATCGCTGGTCCATTCCGTAAGGCGCCATTGGCGAACGCCTGTTGTCATCTGTCGCACCCCAGTTCCCCGGTGTGGGTGCGACATACGACCCGCAATCGAGCGGCTGTCCTCCCAAGACGCTCCGCGTCGCTGATAATGCGCGACGCCGGGTCATTCAGGCCGGTGACAGGCATGTCGCCGGCCTCTTTTTTTGATCACCAACCGCTGCACCGGGGTAGTGGCGACAGCATGTACACAAGGAAAGCGAACGCAACACGGGAGGCCCCACGACGTGGTCAGGGATGATCAACCGGACGCCCGCGAGGGTCAGGCCGGGCGCCGTGGGGATGCGGAGAGGTTCGCAGTACCGGTGAAGCCGGGTAACGCCGGGGGAGGGACGGGACCTCAGCGACTGAGCTCGATGTCCACTTTGGTCTGCAGCCGCATTTGTGCAGACGCAGCAAATGACGCTAACAATGACAGAACATCGGCCCCCACAATCACGCGGTACCTGCGGGCACCTTTCGCCGCCTTGTCGCTGTCGATGCAGAATACGCGCCCGAGGAGAGCAACCTCACGAGCACGCCTGGACGGGGCGGACCATAGGCGGCGCCATGAGAGCACTACGCCGCGTCGCGAACACGTACCCCGCATGCTGAATGGCTTACAGGCGTTGGTCCAGTAGCGCCGCAGCATCTTGTCGGCTTCTTCGTTTGTATAGCGATACGGCAACCGCTCCCCAGCCGGACAACGATAGGCGTCTTCGTCCGGCAAATAGACAAAGTCCTGCTTACCGAAGCGTCCGTCTGACTTGGCGCCCGAGTCATCGGCTTGGGCAGAGTTACCGTGATGCCGGCCTCGTGGCAGGCGAGGATCTCCGGGCTGCTGAAGTAGCCGCGATCGGCAACGGCCTCGAGCGTCTCAGTCTTCAGAACAGCCTTCGCCTGCCTTGCCATATTGGCAAGTTGCGCCCGATCTGAGCCGCTGTTCGTCACCTCATGCGCGATGATCAGGTGATGGTCGGTATCGACGGCGACTTGGACATTGTAGCCGACAACGCCGGATCCGCGGCCACTGGTTGCCATCGAACGGCTATCCGGATCGGTCAGGGAGATTTGCTGATCCGGCGAAGCAAGCATGAACTGTTCGATCAAACCCCAGTGCACGCCCGGGTCCGAGCGGATCACGCGATGGGAGCACGAGGATCTGCTCGACGCCGTGCAGCAGCGGCTCGATGCGAAGCCGCTCGCTATGCGCCTTCGTCGCGAGACTGTCGAGCATCCGTTTGGCACGATGAAGGCACGCATGGGAGCGACGCACTTCCTGACCAAAACCCTCCCAAAGGTAGCCGCCGAGATGGATGGCCCTCTCGGTTCTGGCCTATAATCTGACCCGAGCAATGAATATCCTCGGGATCAGGCCGCTGATCGCCGCGATCGCGGCCTGAGGCCGCCCAGTTTTGGCTTCAAGACTGACGGCCCTGGGAAGGTCGTTTTTACACGGCCAAGATCCATTGCAGACCTCGGATGTGCAGCGCAACCGGCTGCCCGGTTGCAGATTGGCTGGCGTACCCACTGACTGACTATTGCAAGTTCGATATGCTGCAATCCGGCCCTGGCTGGAGCGTAGGTGATGACATGCCGCGGATCGATATTCACACGCATTTTCAATGTCTCGATTTCGTGAAGCACTTGCTGGGTCGCAGCGCTTTCCCACGGAGTGTTCTCGACGGGGGTACCTATGCGGTCGAATGCGCAGCCGGCTTTCGCGTCCCGGCGCAACCAAAGATCATCGACATGGACGCAAAGCTGCGCGATCTCGAGGCGATGGACATTGCCGTATCCGTCCTCAGCCATGGGCTTCCCCTCGGACCCGACGTTCTCGGCGGGACGGAAGCTGACGACTGGGCAATGCGGATCAACGATGACCTTGCGCGCATCGTCGCAGCCTATCCAGGCAAGTTCGTCGGCTTCGGGACAATCGGGTTTGGGAATCCGCAGCGCGCCATCGCCGAGGTAGATCGGTGCATCACCCAACTCGGCTTCAAGGGCATTCAGCTATTCTCCAACATCGCCGGCAAGATGCTCGACGCAGCCGAACACCGGCCGGTGCTACAGCATATCGGTAGAATGGGAGTTCCGGTTCACCTGCACCCTGCGATGCCTCTCGGCTTAGCCGGCCTGGACAGCCCCGGCCTTGCGCTGTCGATCGGGTTTCCGTACGACGCCAGCTTGAACACGCTACGCCTCATTTACAGCGGCGTCTTCGACGAACGTCCGGCCCTTACGCTCATTGTGGCACATGGCGGCGGGGTGCTGCCCTATCTGAAGGGCCGCATCGAAACCTATGGCCGCTCTTCCCCACTCGTCACCGAACCTCCGCGCCTTTCTCGACCGATCGGCGACTATCTCGCCAACCTCTATGTTGACACCGTGTGCTATCACTACGAGGCGCTTGCCTGTTGCTACCAGGTGTTCGGCGCGGAGCATCTGCTGTTCGGGACCGACCATCCATTCGGCGCCTACCAAGTGCCGGCGGAGCTCCTTGACAGGCTCGATTGCCCATCGTCGCATCGCGACATGATCCATCACGGCAACGCCGAGCGGCTGCTTGGACTCTGAAACGCGGCTCGGCGACCTGGTTCTTTCACGGCCGTCAAATCGCGAGAGATCGAAACGCGGAAAGAATTACATTCTTCAATTCGATCTTTAAGTTGAGTGCGCTTGCGAGTTCGAGGGCTAAGACAGCCTTGCGACGCGGACCCTGTGAAACGTCAGCTCTTATGTCGGCTATTTGGGGTAGAGCGGACTCGTTATGCTCATCGCGAGTTATTCCGAGTCTGACCCAATGTATGGTCCGGCCGTGCGGTTCAAGAAGATTTCGACGACCTAGCGGTGGGCGGTCTTGCATCAATGTATCCGGCCTCTGTTTGGAGCGTTGCTCCGGACCATCATGGATATCAGCGCGCATGCGATCTGATTAGCGGTCAGGCCTCGACCGGGCCATTTGGGTCACCAGTGTTCGCATGCGCCGGGAAGACCGATCCTCCATACTCGTCTTATCTTCTCGCAGACCTCGGCGGGTGAGATTACATCGTCGATGGGTTTCTCCTCATTTCATGGCTATTCCTTTGTTCGTGCCTGGCGGTCGTTCCTTCGTCCCGGCCTGCGCGGCAGAACGGGCCGCGCGGAAGGGGCCGTCAGGGCTGGCCGTCGCACAGGCTCGCCTCTTGCTTCCATGCTGCCAGGCCACGTCTTGACGGCCCCGAGCACGGCGCGAGGATCAGGCTGGGCGGTACGCCATCGCATCGGTCTTGTCGCCTGCGAAGGCGCGCCCCTTGTTGAGAACCGCCCATGCGATGCGGGCGAGCTTGTTGGCCAGCGCAATGGCAAGCACGTTGTGGTGTAGTCGCTTCTTCGCAGCTTCAATCCAAGATTTGAGGCCATAGCGTTCCCAATGCTTTGGCCCAACCTTGACCAGCACGACCCAAGCCGCCTGAACGAACAGGCTGCGCAAATAGCGATTGCCGCGCCTTGATATGCTGCCAAGGATTGTCCGATCTCCCGTCGAGATCTGTTTCGGTACCAGCCCGAGCCAGGCGCCGAAGTCGCGGCCTTTGGAGAACACGTCTCCGGTGCCGATCGCGGCCACCATCGCGCTCGAGATGATGGGGCCAATGCCGGGGACCGTCATCAGCCGCTCGCAGTGCTGATCTTGACGGGCGAGCGTTTCAATCTCGCCGGAGAGACCTTCGATGCGCGCATCCAGGCGGCGCCAATCTGCTGACAGGTCTTCGACGATGCGCACCATGCGGAGCGACAGGACATCGGTTCGCGTCGCCAGGATGCCCGGCAGCTCGGCGCGGAGGAAACGCAACCCTTGCCGGACCGCAACGCCCCGCTCGAGCAGGAAGGCGCGGATCTGATTGATGATGCCGGTACGCTGGCTAACCAGCCGCTCGCGCACGCGGTGCAGGGCTTGCAGGTCAAGTTGGTCGGCGGTCTTGGTTGCAACGAACTTCATGGTCGGGCGTTGCACCGCCTCCGCGATCGCCTCCGCATCGCGGAAGTCGTTCTTCTGTCCCTTGCTATACGGCCGCACGTATTTGGCTGGCATCAGCCGGGCATTGTGGCCGAGTTCCTGTAGCTTGCGGCTGAGATGATGCGTGCCGACGCAAGCCTCCATCCCGATCAGGCACGGCGCCAGGTTGGCAAGTCTCGCCTCGACCTGGCCACGCGACCATTTTTGCCGGAGTACGATCGCACCACGCCGATCGTGCCCTACGACGTGAAACGAGTTCTTGCCGATATCGATACCAACCACGGCAATTGCGCTGCTAGATTTCTGAGACATGGCGCGCTCCTTTTCGGTGCCCCGAACCAGCTTCAATCACTGGCGGGGGCTGGAGCACGGCCGGACCATCCCATTAGCAGTCCTCCGGCTTTGGCTGCGCCGTGAAGCAACCCGCAGACCGCGCGATGAAAGCGTGGTAAGATATGCGTTGCATGGCATGACCCCCACGGGAGGGTCGCATGACAATCCACATCCGACGGCGAGAGTTTATATCCACGCTATGTGGCATAGTGGTCGTGTGGCCGCTCGCCGCACGCGGGCAGCAGCCGAAGGTGCCGACCATCGGCGCGCTGGTTATTGGCAATGTAAGCCCGGAAGAATTCTGGCGGGAGTTTCGGCAGGGCCTACGCGATCTGGGGTATATCGAGGGGCAGAACATTCGATTTGAGTTTCGGTCGGCGGAAGGACAGATCGGCCGGCTTCCCGAACTGGCAACTGAGCTGGTTCGTCTCAAGGTCGATGTCATCGTCACTTGGTTCACGCCCACCGCCGTGGCGGCAAAGCAAGCGACGCGGGAAATCCCGATCGTGATGGCCGAGACCGGAGATCCGATCGGCACGGGCCTGGTCATGAGCCTTCGCCGACCGGGTGGAAATGTCACCGGCATCGGGAGCGTAACCGCCGAACTGGCCGGAAAGAGCGTCCAATTGATCCGCGACATGCTGCCGTCGGCGCGCCGGGTCACCGCTCTGGCCAACGCGACCGATGCCTTCTCCAAACCTTTCCTCAAACAGATCCAGCTTGGCGGCGAAGCCACCGGAACCGCCATCAAACCTGTCAGGATTAACAACAATGAGGAGTTCGAGAGCGCTTTCGCCGCGATGGAGAGCGACCGGCCTGACGCCGTCATCGTTCAGCCCAGTCTGCCGAGCAAGCGCGCCGCCGAACTGGCGCTGCAGCACCGCGTGCCGGCGGTTTCCGAGCCGCCCTGGTTTGTCGAACAAGGCGGGCTGATGTCCTCCTCCCCGATATATGCGGACCTTTTTCGCAAGGCTGCCGTGTACGTCGACAAAATCCTCAAAGGCGCCCAGCCCGCCGATTTGCCGGTCGAGCAGCCAACTCGTTTCCAACTGATCATCAATCTGAAAACCGCCAAGGCGCTTGGCATTACTGTGCCACCTGCGCTACTCGCCCCGAGCTGATCGAATAAGGAGGCGTTGCGGAAATCGACAGGCCGACTCAGAGGCCGACGCTCATGACCCGATGTGGAGCCTTGCTCGAGAGTTCCAATCGTCTGCTGCTCCCGCCGGCAACACACGCTTGGAGTCCTGCTTAAGCAGACCGCGCCGGTCATGCGTCGCCGGCAGTTCGACCGACGACGCGCGACCGGTTACGCGCAGGTCCTCATGCCGCCTGATCGAACGCGTCAAGAGTGCGTGCAGAGTACACGAGCGCAGCACCAGCGTTGACGCTGATCGCGACACCGAGCGCTTCGGCGATTTCCTCCTTGCTGGCGCCGAGCTTCTTCGCTGCCGCGCTATGAACGGTGATACAACCGTCGCAGCGCAGGCTGATCGCGACCGCAAGCGCGACAAGCTCCCGAGTCTTGGCATCGAGGTGTCCCGTCTTCGCGCCGGCGCCGCCGAGCGCGGCATAGCCCTTGACGGTATCCGGTGATAGCTTGGCGATCTCGCCGACGCGGGCGAGAATCTGGTTCCGATAGTCGTTCCAATCAAGCATTGCCATTTTTTCCTCCATAGGTGTGCGGCAGGGCGACGTTCCGTTTCATGTGGTGGCGTTCTTCCCATCGTCGGTCGCATTAGCGACCCTGGCAGACTGGATCGTCAAGCAGCCGCCCCAAGTCCTCGAGCTCTGTCGCGACACCGTCCACGAACGTGACGCCGGCGAACGTCCCCGTGCCGCGCGGCTCAAAGACCACTCGCGAGGCGGGTTGCCCGTTGACAACATAGTCGACCCGGAATTTGACCGGGCCGTAGAGTTCCGCGATCTCGCTTGCCGTCATACCCAGGCGAGGCGTCGGCATCGGTCCTTCGCTCTCGGCGTTGGGCTCCGAGGGCAAGTCGGCGCGGAAGAGGCCCTCGGGAATATCCCGCCCGACCGCTCTGGCGACGACGCGACTGTCCCTGAAGAACACGCTGACGTCGGCTTCGCCGGCGCGCGTGAACACCCACTGGTCGACGTTGACGCCGAAGAAGGTGTGATGGAGCACATCTGCCGGTTCTCCAAGCGCGCGTCGCACAGCGCTATCTGCCAATCCCGGCCAGGCTTTGCGGAGGGAAGAAGGGAGAGCATCCGTTTCCACTCCGAACGGGTCGAGTGTCACCCGTGATACCTTTCCGTCGGAAAGGACGACCTGGCCGCGAATGGACCCCGATAATTCGAGCTTGCGCGTCTTGGTGGTGCCGCCGGTTGCGAAGTCCCTGTCTTTCGCGGGCTCGCCTAGCGCGCGGAGTGCATCGCCTGCCGGCATTCCGAGATAGAGTTTGCTCGCCGGCGTTGCGAGAAAGCCGACATGCGGCGGCGCCGGCACGTTGACCCTCTCCGCTGCTTGCGCCGAGGGCAGCGAAAGGGCGAAAGCAGCCGCAGAGACCACGACACGCGCCATGGTCAGCATGGTTTTGCCGAGATGACGCGCGCCGCGCATCGAGGTGAGCGGCTCGGCGTGCGGCAGGTCCGGTCGCAACGGCGCGTCCGTAGTCGCCAGCACATCGTCGCGACGATCGCGGCGCTCGGCAATCCGATCGGCAATGAAGCTCGCGTCCACGCCGACGCCGTAGATCAAGCCGGACTTGGCGGTGTGCAGCCACGGCAGTCCGACAAAGAACAATCCCGGATATGCGCTCACGCCACGCGTCTGGATCGGGAATCCATCGCCATCGACCACGGGAAGCTTGACGATGGAGAAATCATAGCTGTACCCGGTTGCCCAGATCACGTTGGTGATGCCGCTGGCGCTGAGGTCAAGCTCGGTGAGGATGGGCTGCGCAAAACCATCGCGCAAAGCCGGCAGCGTCTCTTCGGGTACGGTCATCTTGGTCGCCGCGACGTGGGCATCAACTGCGCTGACGAACTCCGCTTCGGCCTGGTCGGCCGCGGCAAGATTGTCGTGGAGGTCGCCGGCCACCACCAGGATCCCGGCCTTGACGTCCTTCAGGCGGCCGAGCAGCACGACGCCATCGCGCGCGAACTGATGCAGGCTGATGGTGTGACCGCCTTTGGTGCCCGAAATGTGCGGCTTGCCGGCAAACTTCGCCTGCGGCGATGGAAGTTCGCTGACCTTGCGATCATAGTGGCCGAGCCTTTCGAACCACCAGTTGGCGTCCTTGCCGCGATAGCGCCGCGGCGTGCGCCCGGCACGCCCGACGGCGAGAAACACCTTGCGTCCGGATTCGCAAAGCTCTTCGGCGATCTGTGCCCCGGATTGCGCGCTGCCGACGACCAGCACTGCGCCTGGCACAAGCTGCTCGGGGTTGCGATAGAGGTCGGAATGAAGCTGCTTGATGTCGTTCGGAAACGCGTCGCTCAGGGCCGGAATCTTCGGTATCTGATAGAGGCCCGTCGCCACGACAACATTATGCGCCGTGATCCTTTCATCGCTGTCAATCTCGACGGTATAGCTGCCGCTCATTGGATTGCGCTCGATCGCAACCACGCGCGCGCCAAATCGGGCCGGTAGGCCGCGCGCAAGGGTTTCGAAATGGGCAACCACTTCGCTCCGCGCCATGAAGCCGTCGGGATCGTCATCACCGTAGCGAACGCCCGGCAGCCGCGATTGCCACCGCGGTGTGTTGAGGGTGAAGGAGTCCCAGCGGTGGTTGCGCCAAGCCTCGCCTGGCCGATCGGCTTGTTCCAGAACCACATGGTTCACGGACAGCCTCGTCAAATAGTGGCTGACAGCAAGGCCCGCCTGTCCTCCGCCCACGATGACGGTGTTCACATGAGTACTCATCGATAGCTCCTGGTCTTGATCGTTTCATCATGACGCGGAGATGTTGCCGGAGACCCGCTGCAATAAGCCCGCCGTTCGGCATATGATTGATCACGACGCGTGATAAATCGCGGGAGGCGGATGTGGATCGTATCGACAGCATGGGAGTCTTTGCGAAGGTGGTCGAAAAGCAGAGCTTTTCCGGCGCCGCGCGCGAACTGCGTTTGTCGCAAGCGGTGGTGAGCAAGCACGTCCGCGCGCTGGAAGATTGGCTTGGGGCGCAGCTTCTGAACCGCACCACCCGCCGGCTCAACGTCACTGAGATCGGCGCATTGGTTTACGAGCGGTGCGAACGTATCCTCGACGAGATCGATGAGGTCCGGCAGAGCACCAGCGCGCTGCAGACCGCGCCGCGCGGCGTACTGCATCTCGCCGCTCCGGTCTCCTTTGGCGTCACGCAGCTCGGACCTGTGCTCGCCGATTATCTCTCCCGCTATCCCGAGGTCGTGGTCGATGTTACGCTGGGTGATCGATTCATCGATCTGGTCGAAGAAGGCTTTGATCTTGCCCTTCGCGTAGGCGAGCTTAAGGATTCAAGCCTGATAGCGCGGCGCCTGGCCCCGGTGCGTTTTGTGCTTTGCGCCTCGCCTCTCTACGTCAAACGACACGGCGCACCGAGAGAACCGGCCGATCTCGCAAACCATCGATGCCTCTTCTACAGCCTGCGCGCGATCCCCGGCGAATGGCGCTTCAAAGGTCCGGAAGGTGAGGTTTCCTTGCGCATCGGCGGACGGTTTCGCTCTAACAACGGCAACATGCTGCACGCGGCAATGCTCGGCGGCGCCGGCATCGGCCTCGCGCCGACGTTTGTGGTGGGCAAGGATCTAGCGGAGGGCCGCCTGGTGTCGCTGATGCCAAACTACCGGCCAATCGAAAGCGAGCGCTCGGCGATTTATCCGCCCGGCAAAATTCTGACCGCCAAGGTGCGAAGTCTGATCGATTTTCTGGCTGCCCGTTTCGGGCCCGAGCCCCCCTGGGATACATGGCGGACTAACAATGGTGCAAAAAAATCCGGCACGAGACGGCGGTGACCGTATCATTTTCGTGCCGGGGGCCTCGTTTAATCAAATCTAGGAATGTCGGCTCCGGGCCTAAGACTGCGGGCATTTTCCGTCCCCATGCTGGCCGCAAGCCAGCAACCAGTTGCTGATAATTTTCCACTTGTCGCGCCCCCTCGCTTGGAATTTCAGGAGCGGGGAGCGCTTGTCCTCTAGTTCGCAAAAGAACCTCAACGTATCGCGAGCCGTGGCTGCCCCGCGATCGATCGAATGAGCATGAAGCCAACGCCGCCACTCGCGAACAATCCGCAGTTTGCGTTGGGTTTGGTAAGTTGACGCGCGTCTTTGCCCCACGAAGCATGCTCCTGAAGGTCTTCAGTTAGTCGCGCTGGCTTTGTTAGAGAGCTCTATTCGAGAGCGTTGGATAGACATCCAGACGGTACCGGGCATCCGCCGTGCCGATGGCACCATCGAACACGCGATATGAACGAGAGACCTTAAGGCTCTCTAAACCGGGCCGTTGTCACGTCAGCAGCCGGGGATGGCCGGACGTAGCACTGCTATCCCACGATCGCAGATGGCGGTCTTCGCAGCGATGCTCGCTTCGCGCGACGACGTTGGAGGTCCGCTTGTTGGGGCATGCGGACTAGTTTTGCTCACCCTGAGTTCTTCGCATTTTGGACCCATACCGGAAGTCGAGCGGCCTATTTTTCTGCGATGCACATATCGCGGCCCACATCCAACAAATATGATAGGGTGCGGCCTGAGGGCACATGAGGCGACGCGAGTTCATATCGTTGCTCGGGGGCGTGGCGGCATCGCCGCTAGCGGCGCATGCGCAGCAAGCTCAACGCATGCGGCGCATCGGCGTGCTGATCGGCTTTGCGGAGACCGATCCGGATGTGCAGTCTTGGTTCGCGGCTTTCCGGGGCGCGCTCGCGAAGCTGGGGTGGACGGAAGGCAGCAATTTTCAAATCGAACTTCGCTGGCCCGGCGATGATCCGGATAGGATGATGGCATTCGCAAAGGAGCTTGTCGATCTGCGACCCGACGCAATCCTCAGTGTGACCACGCCCGTGACCAACGCTCTTGTCCGCGCGACGCAGACAATTCCAATCGTGATTGTGACCGTAGCCGATCCGATTGCCAGTGGTTTCGTTACGAACGTCGGACGTCCGGGCGGCAATGTTACCGGGTTCGCGCTTTACGAGCCCTCGATGGGCGGAAAATGGCTGGAACTGCTCAAGCGTATCGCGCCGGGCGTAACGCGAGTGGCGCTGCTTTTCAACCCGACGACAAGCGTCCCGATCAAATTCTATATGGCTTCAATTCAAGCCGCCGCGTCATCGTTTACCGTCCAGGCGAGTGCTGCGCCGGTTCACGCCCGGAGTGAGATCGAAGGCGTTATCGCCGCACTAGCCGGCAATCCGGGTGCCGGCCTTATCGCAATGCCGGACCTATTCAATACGATAAATCGTGACGTGATTATTGAGCGGGCGGCCCACTACAGTATCCCCGCGATCTATTTCCTTCGTTCTTTCGCCGACTCAGGCGGCCTGATCTCTTATGGGCCAGATTTCGACGAACAGTATCCGCGGGCAGCAGGATACATTGACCGCATCCTCAAGGGTGAGAAGCCAGGAGACCTGCCGTCGGATGCAGCTCCAGCACGTTATTGCCCTTACGCGCCTGAGGAGAAAGCCGCGGATCTGATTGATTACTGCGGTGCGTTCGCTAACAAGGCGCGACCTCGATGAGCTGCGCGCCATCAGGCTCTAGATAGCAGCTCGCCTCAATTACACCAACAGGTGTTTGCATGATTCGCCACAGTAAGCCGGTGTATCGTCGGGGGGCTTCGTCCGAAACTCACACACGGTCATCCGACGAATCGGAGGACAAGGGCCCGGCGCTCCAGACCGGGCCTTTGTGCTGATGTCGTCTCGCTCAAGTTAAAGAGCCGCTATCTCAACGAGATCGGCGCGGGCGGACTTCGCACCGAGCGTGGGCGCGTTGCACGTTCCCCGGGGTGCTCCAAAAAGGTCGCAATCGCTGCCTGTGCTTCCAGCCGCAGCCACTCCCTGTCGGCCTCCGGGGCGTATTCCCTACTGCCTTGGGTCCGCTCGCAGATCGCAGTGGCGACTTCTCGATGAGTTCAGGATCATCGAGGCGTGCGGTCATCAGCCTTGCCGCATCACGGTTGCTTAGCGGCGCACGCAGCAGCGCGTCGATCAGCGCCTCGAGCGTCATCCCATCCTCGAGCATCAGCCGCGCGGCGGCGTCGCCATGGGCATGTCGCAACGCATCAACAATAGCGGCAACGGCATGCGGGTCGTGCATCCCTGAAAAGGCTCCCAACTCGCGCGCTAGGTTACACCCGTTGACGGCAATTTGCCTGAAGGGGTGCGCCAAGGAGAAGGCATTTAACTAGGTTAGGCCGAAGCGGCCGCGGCGCGCCAGCGGAGGATCGTGGCGCAATTGCCACAGAGGCTGCTGAAAGGTGTCGGCCTGAGCTGGAATTCTACACCTGCAGCTATAACTCACCGCCGGGCGGCGGATGGGCCGCCCCTCAACCCGCGAGGACGCCATGAAAAGAATCTACCACACGATGCACTTTGAGGTGCACGACGAGAAGGCGCTGCACGAGTTCGTCCGCAAGCACGCCGACCCAGAAGAGTTTTCGGGCATGGAGCAAATTGACGCCAGCGAAGCGGAGGGGGAGCCGGTCGATCACGTCTATTCGGACATCGAGTGGATCGTTGAAAACGGCCACGCTTTCGACGCCGAGGGCATTAAGCACAGCGGCGGAGAGACAGGTGACAGCGACGAGGAGTATGAGGAGGAAGAAGAGGACTGAGGAGACGGAATGATCATAGGACGACGGGGCCCGGTGACGGGCCCTTATCGTTTAGACGGGCGCGTGCTCCACCCCGGACCCCGGGCAAATTTTCGCGCTGGAACGCTGCCTCGACGATCCACGGGTAGCGCTTGGCCTTGGCGGCCTTGAGGGCAGCCTTGTTTCCATAGCTTTAAAAGTTAGGTGGCCGTCGGCTAACTAGCGAACCTTCCTCGCCGTCCAGAAAATAGCCGTGTTCACTCTCGGCTCGGCTGTGCGGATGCGGGCCGTTGGGTGCAACCAACATCACAGCGGTAACCAACTTCCGTTCGTGGTCGTCCTCGTCCACGATACCACCAAGCGTTCGGGCGTAGTTCAGGAACGCCGCCTCGTCGAACACGGCAAAGCGCTGGATGAACTCCAGATATTTGATCGTCATAATTGATCCCCACGCTTCCATTGATGCAAGACCGCTCACCGCCAACCCGTCGAAATCTTCTTGCTACGCACGGCCGGACCATACATTCGGGTCAATCGCAACTGTTTGACCGCGTCTCGATTAGGTCCTGTATACCCCTCACAGCCGACAAACAGGCAGTCAGCGGATTCTGGCGCGATGGGCCAAGCAAGATTCTTCTAGATGGCCGGAAATTGGTCTTCTAAATGCAGGCCTCGACAGATCAACGTCCGGCGGTCCCTTGGTTCGCCCATCCGCGCAACTGCGCGGCGATCGTCATGCAATGGCTTCCGAACGGAAAACGGTACGGCCGGGAATGGTGCGCCTTAAACCAACACTTGTTTTGACTTGGATGCGCCGCACACCGCTACGTTCACTTGAACGGGTCGGTTAGGCGCTGCTTGCTTTCGATATGCGCGATCCCCGCGCTGCTCAGGAGGAATGACCATGCGTCAAGATAAATCCAGGCAAACCGCCAACGCAGCCCGCCCGCCGTTCCTGAAGATGCGTTACGGCGGCTACTACCATCGCGGCGTTCCGCCCGAGAACGCCGAGCTCACGCATATAGGACCGAACACGCCCTGCGGCGAGTATTTTCGCCGTTTCTGGCATCCGGTCTGCTATTCAGACGAGCTCCGTGATCTGCCGGTTCGGGTGAAAATACTCGACGAAGAGCTGGTCGTGTTCCGCGACCAATCGGGCGCGGTCGGCCTTTTGGAGCTGCATTGCCCGCATCGGGGCACCTCGCTCGAATACGGGCTGATCGCCGAAAGGGGAATTCGCTGCTGCTATCACGCTTGGCTGTTCGATGTCGACGGAACCATTCTGGAGACACCGGGCGAGCCGGCCGACAGCCCGCTCAAGGACAAGCTCTGTCACGGCGCTTATCCCACGCATGAGGCGCACGGGCTGGTATTCGCCTACATGGGGCCGCCTGACAGGAAGCCGGCGTTTCCAACCTACGATAGTTTAGTGCGGCTCGGTTTTCGAGTAGTGCCGGGACAGAAATACTGTTACCCCTGCAACTGGCTGCAGGTCCTCGAAAATGCGATGGATCCGGCGCACACGGCGTACCTCCACACTATTGTCAGCGGCGCGGTGTTCACGCCGGAATTCGGCGTGCTGCCGGAGCTGGATTTCGTCGAAACGCCGATCGGCATGATCTATGTCGCGACGCGGCGGATCGGCGAGAATGTCTGGGCGCGGATGGTTGAGAACGTGATGCCGAACCTGCAGCAGGTCTCGCCAATCTGGGAGGATGGCAAGCGCGAGCACGGCTTTACCGGTCCGATGATGAGCCGCTGGATCGTGCCGTTCGATGACACCAACACCATGCTGATCGAGCTTCGGCATATCTCGGAAGCCGAGGGGGTGACGCCAGCGCGGTTCGCCGACCGCGAATTCACCTTGCCCCAGCAGACCGCAGCACCGACCTACGAAGAGGGCCAGCGCCGACCGGGCGATTACGAGGCGCAGGTCTCGCAGCGTCCAATTGCCATTCATGGGCTCGAGCATCTTGGCGTGACTGATCGCGGCGTCAGCATGTTCCGCAAACTGGTGCGACAAGGCATCCGGACGGTCCGCGACGGCGGCGAGCCGAAGGGCATTAATCAGGCTAATGACGGGCCGATCCCGACTTATTGCAATGATACCGTGATACGAACCCCAGCTGCCGAAAGCCCCGAAGCAGATACCCGGTTGATACGCGAGACCGGGCGGCGTTTGGCCGAATCGTATCTACGCGGAAGTCGGGAAGGAACTCTCACGGGGCACAGCAAAAGGGCAAAGGTTGAAGTGTAACCACGCTCAGCTTCGAGCCGCGACGCTAAAGTTGTGGTCAAGCTACCAACCGATCATGCAAAATTTGTTGCCCGACTTTCGCATCACACACGGCCGGGCCAATCCCCGTAGCTTACTGCACAGCCTCGTCGGTGGCTCAGAAGAGCCGGCTTAGGGTCACAGAACGACTCTGCAGTCCCCTGGGCGGATATCTCGAAATTGTCCGCGCATTGGGGTAGGACGGAGCGCGCTGCGCAGCCGTTGCAACGCGCGATCAGCACAACTTGATGGCGATCGCGAAGATGCCAAAGCCGCCTTCGGCGTCACTCTGTCTCGAGGGACCGACCCTGAATATTCCTGCTAGCGCAGCTTCGACCGCCGGCTCGTGAGCTGGGTCATCGATACGCCGTGCTCCCGTTTCACCCAGCGGGACAGATGGCTCTGGTCGGCGAAACCGGTAGCGAATGCGATCTGGGCCAGCGGCAGCCTTCCCTCGCGCACCAGCTCGACGGCGCGGCGAAGGCGCAGGTGAACGACGTAGCGATAGGGACTGACGCCGACCTCGCGGCGAAATATCCGCGAAAAATGGAACTGGCTGCGACTGCACATTCCCGCCAGCGTGGCGACATCGATCGGCTCATCCAGATGCGCCATCAAGTAATCCCGGATCTGCCGGAGTTTGGTGCTACCGAGGACGCCATTCGCCGGCTTGGGCCCCGTCGTGTAGCTGGCCGCAAGCCTTGCGATTAGCCGACCCGCGGTCTCGTTCCAGAACAGACGGCCGCGCGGATAGCCGTTCGCGCATTCATCGAGCAACGGTTGGCCGAGCTGCTTCAGGCTTTCGTCGCACCTGCTGAACCGTTCCATGAGTTGTGCCCCGGCCGCGCAGTCTTCCGCCGCCGCCAGGGCGAGACGTTCAGGGTCGATGGCTATCAACAGCGTTCGGACATCGGAGTCGGCTTCCACGGCCGTGTCGATTCCGGCCGGGAAGATGCTAAGGTCGCCTTCCACGTCGTGCCGCACTAGTCGGCCGGCCACGCGGCGCATGTGCGGTACGCCAGAGGCAAAGGTGACGACGTGCTGGCGTAATTTCGCCTGGAGACACAATCCACCCCGATACCGAAGGTCCGCCACCACGACGCCGCTTTCGCCCGGTGCACCGCCGGCCGTCACAACCGTCGGCGGGCTGCCATCGGGCTGCATGGAAGAGACATCGCCTAGATCTGGTAACTTCACGCACGCCTCCCCACCGCTCGTGGTGAATGAGAGAACGACGCCCGCGTCAACGGCTTGTCAAATGTTTCGGATGTCGATGCGCATAGCACGGGTTGGAGGTGCATTCGATTCAAATGACGTGCGGCGCGAGCGTATCGCCGAGGCCGATGCGACGCAGGACCGATAACGATCGGGCTGTGATCGCCGCCGTCGGCAAGGGACGTCAGCGGGTTCTCGGCCGCCCGCAAGGACCGGTACCCCATTCTGTCCAGTTCAACGATAACCTTGCTCGAATGCACGGCTCCGCGCCAGAAACCAAGCACAAGTACGATCACAGGTTTTCCGGTCATGTCGTCTTGCCTTTCGCGGTCGAGGGACTTTCGTCGTGTCCAGCTTGGCGTTTGGCGGCCCCGGTCACAAGGGATCGTGGGGGCATTGATCTGTCGAGGCCTGCATTTAGAAGACTAATTTCCGGCCATATAGAAGAATCTTGCTACTAATTGTCAATCGGCTTGCAAATTTGGCTCTGACTCACTTTTGATGCAGTTTGGGGGATGTCTGGCGTTTTTGATTGGGGAGAATCAGCGCCATGCAGCAAGCACTCCAGCGCTCCAATTTGGTGCCGAGTGGATTTGTTGTAGAGAGTGCGTACTTCGAAGGTGATAAGGCCCTTATTGCGGTCCGGGCGTCGGGAAGCGTTGGTCTGTGTCCATCGTGCGGAACGGTTTCCCGGCGTGTCCATAGCCGATATCGGCGACGTGTGACCGATCTGCCGCTCGCGGGGCGGATCGTCCAGCTCCTGGTAATCGCCCGCCGCTTCCGCTGCGACGCCGTCCTGTGCGGGCGCCAGATCTTCACGGAGCGCTTCGCCGAAGGGGTACTGGCTCCGTCGGCGCGGCGCACGGCGAGGATGGAGTCTATCGTTCATCACCTCGGCTTGGCGCTTGGTGGTCGACCGGCGGCAGGCTTCGCAAAAAGGCTGATGCTGCCGGTGAGCAAGGATACGTTGCTCCGCGTCGTCCGGCGCCGTAGCCGCCCGTCGGCTGATCCGCTTAGAGTTATCGGCATTGATGATTGGGCTTGGCGCCGCAATCACCGATACGCCAGCATCATCTGCAATCTGGAACGCCGCCGGGTCGTCACCCTGCTGCCGGATCGGGAGCCTGCGACCGCCCAAGCCTGGCTTGCTGCCCATCCTGCGATCTCGATCGTCGCCCGCGATCGTGGCGGTGGCTATGGCGAAGCGGCAGCAAAGGCCTTACCGCACGCGGTACAGGTCGCGGATCGTTGGCATCTGATGGAGAACGCCAGCCGAGCCTTCCTTGATGCCGTCCGCAAATCGATGCGCCAGATACGCACCGTCATCGGTGCGACCACGATTGATCCCAAACTGCTCACAGCCGCCGAGCGCCTCCAGTATGAGGGCTATCTTCGCCGCGAGGAGACCAATGCGGCCATCCTGTCTCTTTCGAAGAATGGCTTACCTATCAAGCAGATCGTGCGTCAAACTGGCCACAGCAGGAAGCTGGTTCGGCACGTGATCCGCGGCGAGCGCAACGATGTTTTCCGGACCCGACAAAGCTCATTGGACCTGCATTTGCCTTGGCTCGACGATCAGTGGGCGTCCGGCTGTCGCAACGGAGCTGAACTTTGGCGCCGCCTGAAGGCGCGAGGCTTCCGAGGCTCGCTTCGCGTCATCAGCGAGTGGGCGACCCGCAGACGACGAGCTGAAAAGGCCGACACGCAAAACCTTCAACGGATTCCGTCGGCCAGAACGATCGCTCGTCTCATGACAATCGGCCGGGACTTGCTGACGAAAGCGGAGACCGTCACGATCGCGGCGATCGAAGCTGGCGTACCAAGCTTGGTCGAGGCCCGCGACATCATCGCCGAATTCCACGTGATGATCCGGCGCAAGGTTGAGGAAGGGCTTACCTTATGGATCGAGCGCGCCCGCATCAGTCTCGTCGCCTCGTTCGCGAGCGGCGTCGTCAGGGATGAAGCGGCGGTTAGGGCGGCAATCACCTCGCCTTGGTCAAACGGACAGACTGAAGGTCAGATCACGCGCCTTGCTCGTCAGACGTCAGATGTATGGCCGCGGTAAAATCGATCTGCTTCAGGCCAGACTAATCGGCGCAGAATAATCGGAGCTGCACCAAAACTGCTACAGAGCCAAATTTGCAAGCCGATTGACAGAACGTGGTGCGGCGGGCATAGAGCACGTGAAGGAATTGACGGCCGGCGTCGGCGCGGATTCGGTGCTGGAATGCGTAGGTACGCAAGAGTCCATGACACAAGCCATCGATTCGGTGCGGCACGTGTATGGGGTATTTGCTTTTCGAAGAAGGTTGCGTCTTGGCGGGGCTGCAATCGGCGGCCTCCTCGTACAAGTCGGACAATCGGATTTTACAAGCCGGAAGAATAGCTGCTTCGGTCAGGTCGCCGTCTGCTCTCTCCCGTGAAGCCGCCATGCCAAAAACGACAATTCAACCCTAAGCGACGATGATCTTGATTCCCAATCGCTCGATCGCGGTTGCGTCAGCATCAGTCAGACCATCATCGGTAATAAATGCGTGGATCAAATCGAGCCCGCCGAGTCGTGTGAAAGAGTTTCTGTTCACCTTCGTGGAATCCGCGACGAGGTAGACCTCTTTCGAAGCCTTGATCATTGCCTGCTTGATGGCCAGGTCTGCAAAGCTTGGGTATGTCAAACCCGCTTCAACCGAAACCCCGGCTGTCGCCAGGAAAAGCTTCGACGCAAAAATGTTGTCGAAATATTGCGCGGACTGCTCGCCGCTCAACGATAGCGTGGGCGCTTTGAAATGGCCTCCAGGCATATGAACTTCAAACGATGGAATGGCACCAAGCGTCAGGGCAATGTTGAGCGCGTTGGTGATGACCGTAAGGCCATCTCGTGCAACCAGGTGATTGGCAACTTCGGTTGTCGTTGATCCAGCGTCCAGAATGATCGTTTCGTGGTCCTGGACAAGGCCAGCCGCGACTTTGCCGATTCTTCGCTTCCGATCCATGTTCGCCAAGTGCTGAAGAGATAGCGTCTGGACCTGCTGCCTTACGGAGTTCAGATATGCTCCGCCGTGATCACGCGTGATGAAGCCGTCGTGCTCCAGTCGCTCAAGGTCCTGACGCACCGTAACTTCTGAAACATCAAAGGCCGCGCTAAGGTCCCTGACACGGGCGCTTCCTTCCTCCTGAAGCCATTCGAGAATCTTCGCTCGGCGCGGTTCTGCAAGGAGAGCGCTGCGCGGCTCGGTCGGCGTACCCGCCGCAGCCTTGCGCGCCTGCTTCGGCGACGCTCTTCCTTTCGCAGACAACTTCGTCCTACCCGCCATCGTCTAATTTTCCCCGCAAAAGGAAGGGGTTAGCCATATTGCCGTCCATCAGATAGCGCGGTTCCATCTCGCGTAGAGGGCCTTCGCCTTTTGCGACGCAGCGATTCGTCGATCGTAATTCTCATTATGCATAGCCCGACTGGGATCGTCGGCCAAGCGTCGCGAGGGCCGATTTGAAGTAAAACGAAGAAAATCGAAAGTGTCTATTGACCAAACGTAAGCGATCGTGCTTTTTTTCGTCAAAATACGAAACACGTAAGGTCGCCTTAGGGTGATTGATCGCCGGGAGGAATCGAATGCGAGCCTTCAAGAAGCCCGTCACGCTTGGATTGATTGTGGGCAGCAGGCTCTTTTTCAACGGGGCTCCGGCCCTGGCGGCGCGCCAACAGGCGATGGCCCATCTTGAAAAGCTCGGGATAGCGGTGAAGACGCTTCCCGCGGATGCCACGGAGAATGGTGCAGTCCAGTCGCGTAAGGACGCGGCGCTTTATGGCGATTTTTTTCGCAAGCACCGGGATGACATCGATGGTCTCGTTATCCTCCTGCCAAATTTCGGTGACGAGGTGGCCATCGCCGAGTGCGTCTCCCGCGCGGCGCTCAACGTTCCGATCCTGCTGCAAGCCAGCAACGACGAGGTCGGCAAGGTCGACGTTCACCAACGTCGCGATGCCTTCTGCGGCAAGATCTCGGTCACCAACAATTTCTATCAGTATGGAATTCGCTTCACCGACACCTCGCTTCACACGCTCGATGTGGATGGCGAGACCTTCGGGAACGATCTAGACAGATTTGCAGCCGTCTGCCGTACAGTCCGCGGATTGAAGAACGCGCGGATTGGCGCGATCGGTGCGCGCACACCGCCGTTCCACACGATGCGCTACAGCGAAAAATTGCTGCAGGCCTCGGGCATCACCGTGGTTACCGTCGATCTGTCGGAGATCATTGCCTCCGCATCTGCGCTTTCAGAGGCGGATCGCGACGTCAAGGCGAAGCTCGACGAGATCTCCGCCTATGGCTCGATCCCCAAAACGATCAAGCGCGAGAATATCGTCAAGCAGGCGTGCTTCTCGATCGCCGTCGACCGCTGGATCGCCGAAAGCGATTGTGATGCGTCCTCCATCCAGTGCTGGCGCAGCATCCAGGATAATTTCGGCTGCGCATCGTGCCTCTCGATGAGCATGATGGGCGAGAAGTTGATGCCGAGCGCGTGCGAGGTGGACGTGATGGGCGCGATCTCGATGTACGCGCTCGCTCTCGCGTCCAAGGCGCCACCGGCCATTCTGGACTGGAACAACAACTACGGCAGCGAGCGCGACAAATGCGTTTGTACGCACTGCGGCAACTTTCCCAAGAGCTTCATCGGGGACACGCCGGAGATTTCCAATCTCGATGTGCTCGGTGAGGTCATCGGTCGCGAAAAATGCTTCGGCGCAGTGAAGGGTAAGGTCAAGTCAGGACCGATGACTTTCTTCCGCCTGTCAACGGATGACCGCCAGGGCACGATCAAGGCGTATGTGGGGGAGGGGGCATTCACCGATGATCCATTCCCGATGGACGGCGGCATTGCCGTCACGACCGTGCCCAATCTTCGCGGCCTGTTGAGCTTCATTTCCCGCAACGGATTTGAGCATCACGTCGCCATGGTGCGCGGCAAGCACGCCGCCATCGTCGAGGAGGCGATCGCCAATTATCTCGATTGGCCGCTCTACCGCCATGAGCGACCGGAGCCGGCGACGCCAGTTCTGGTTCGCTGAGCGTGTTGCAATTCTTCGGAGGCTTCACTTGTCTAGTTCTCATCCACTTGCCGAGTTGACGGTCGCAAAGGCGCGTCAGATTCGGCGGCTCGCGCTCGAAATGGTCTATCGAGCCAAGCAGGGACATCCCGGCGGCGACATGTCTGTGACCGACATCCTGGCCACACTGTATTTCGGTGCCCTGCGCGTAGATTCGGCCAATCCCAACGACCCCAAGCGTGACCGTTTCATCCTGAGCAAGGGGCATTGTACCGGCGCGCTCTACGCGACACTGGCCGAGAAGGGCTTCTTCCCGCTCGATCAGCTCGAAACCTATATGCAGCCGTTGTCGAATCTGAACGGCCACCCCAATCGCAACTACACGCCGGGCGTCGAGACCAACACCGGCCCCCTCGGTCACGGCGTGCCCGTGGCCGTCGGTGTGGCGATCGCTGGCCAGATCGACAAGGCAGACTATCGCGTTTTCGTCGTGGTCGGCGATGGAGAATTGCAGGAGGGAAGCAATTGGGAGGCAGCCCTGACGGCCGGCCATCGCAAGCTCTCGAACCTCACGCTCATCGTGGATCGCAACGGCCTGCAACAGGGCGCGCGCACAGAGGACACGGCTGCGCTTGAGCCGCTTGCCGACAAGTGGCGTGCTTTTGGTTGGGACGTCGTCGAAGTCGATGGCCACGACCACGATGCGCTGTTGTCGATCTTCACCGCGTCCACGGCGGGACGAACAAAGCCTCTGTGCGTGCTCGCTCGAACGCACAAGGGACAGGGAATTTCCTTCATGCGCGATCAGGTGTCCTGGCATCACGGCGTTCCCAATCAGGCTCAGTATGAGCTCGCTTTGCAGGAGATCGGCTGATGAGCGCAGAGAGTAACGTCGCCGGTCGCTACGATTGCCGGGAAGCCTTTGCGAAGACGATTGAGGCCCTCGCCGAGGGGGATGAACGGATCGTCGCCGTCGTCAACGATAGCGTCGGGTCCAGCAAGCTCGTCGGTTTCCAGAAGCGGTTTCCGAGCAGGCTGATCAACGTCGGCATCGCGGAGCAGGCCATGGTCGGCGTCGCCGCCGGTCTTGCCAATGGCGGTAAAGTGCCGTTTGTTTCGGGCGCATCGTGTTTCCTGACGGCGCGCGCACTCGAGCAGATCAAGGCTGACGTCGCCTATTCCAATACCAACGTCAAGCTTTGCGGCATGTCGAGTGGCGTTGCTTACGGCGAACTCGGTCCGACGCATCACTCGATCGAGGATTTTGCCTGGTTGAGGCTGCTTCCCAATCTGACGATCGTTGCGCCGTCCGATCGTTGGGAGACGGAGCAGGCGGTCAAGGCCGCCGCAGCGACTGAAGGTCCGTTCTTCCTGCGGATCAGTCGCATGGCCGTGCCCGATCTCGTGCGTTCTTCAGATGCGGTCTTCCGGATCGGCAAGGCGGAGATCCTGAGGCAAGGACATGACGCCGCGATCATCGCGAACGGCGTCATAGTCGCGCGAGCCGTCGAAGCGGCAGAACAGCTGGCCGTCTCCGGAGTCAACGTTCGCGTGGTCAATATGGCAACGGTCGCGCCGCTGGACGTTGACGCGATCCGGTCCGCTGCGGCGACCGGCGCGATCGTTACCGCGGAGGAGCATTCGGTCCGAGGTGGATTGGGTGGCGCGGTCGCCGAAGTGGTCGCCACCTCGTGCCCGTGCCGTCTGCGCATCCTGGGTTTCCCAGGTTTCCTGCCAACCGGCTCGCCTGAGTTTCTGCTCGAACGCTACGGCCTGACGGCGAGCGGTATTGCCGATGCTGTTCGCCAAACCATCGAAGCGAGAAAGGCGGCATGACCTCGGGCGTCCTCGCCATAGACCAGGGCACGACGAACACCAAGGCGATCTTGATCGACGCCGCGGGCAGTATCGTCGCGCGCGCGTCCGTTCCGATGGCGGTGACCCATCCCAAGCCCGGCTGGGCCGAACAATCGGGTGAAGCGATCTGGCAGTCGGTTCAGGCTGCGGTCGACGAGTGCCTGCGGGTCCGTCCCGACGTCAAGCTCGTCTCGATCGGCATCTCCAACCAGCGTGAATCCGTGCTGCTGTGGGATCGTGCGACCGGGGACGCGTTTGGCCCCTGCGTGACCTGGCAATGCCGACGCTCGACCGAACGGCTCGCGCCGTTGCACCGCCCCGAAGTCGAGACGCTTGTGGCCAGCAAGACGGGGCTTGGGTTGGATCCGCTTTTTCCCGCCGCGAAGATCGGCTGGCTGCTCGACAATATCCCCGGCGTACGCGCCGCAGCGAAGGTCGGAAACGTCTGCGCCGGAACCGTCGATTCCTGGCTGCTGTGGAAGCTGACAGGGGGCAAGGCGCACGCCACTGATTTCAGCAATGCGTCCCGTACGCAGTTGTTCGATATTCATCGTCTGTGTTGGGATGACGAGCTCGGCGGGTTGTTTGATGCACCGGTCGCGCTGTTGCCTCAGCCGCTACCCTCCGACACGTCGTTTGGCCTGACCATAGCGCAGGGCGCCATACCTCAGGGCGTCGCAATCGGCGCGATGATGGGCGACTCGCACGCTGCACTCTACGGCCACGGAATTCGTGCGCCAGGAGCCGTGAAGGCGACCTACGGCACCGGCTCCTCGCTCATGACGCTCACCGAGCGTCCTGTTCTGTCGCGCAACGGTCTTTCATCGACGATCGCCTGGGGCGCCAGCGGCAAGGTGGCCTATGCGCTCGAGGGCAATATTTCCGTGTCAGGCCAGGCCGCGGCCTTCGCGACCTCACTGCTTGGACTTTCCGACGAGGCCGCGCTTGCGCGGCTGGCGCAATCGGTGGAGTCCAGCGACGGCATGTTTTTCGTGCCGGCGCTGGCGGGCCTCGGTGCCCCCCATTGGCGAGCCGATGTTCGCGGCCTTTTCACCGGCATGTCGCTTTCGACGCGCCCTGCACATTTCGCGCGCGCAACGCTCGAAGCCATCGCCTTGCAGATTCACGATGTCTTCGTTGCGATGCAGGCCGATCGCGGCATGCAGCTCTCGGCCCTATCCGCGGACGGTGGTGCATCGCGCAACGACCTGCTGATGCAGATCCAGTCGGACATCCTTCAGAAGCCAGTGCGCCGGAGCCGTGTCGCCGAGCTCAGCGCAATCGGTGCAGGCATCATGGCCGGGATCGGCGCGGGTCTTTGGAGCGAAGATCATGCGCTCTCGCGCCTGATCACGGAAGCTGACGTTTTCGCACCGACATCGGACGAGAGCTCGCGCGACCAACTGATTGCGGGATGGCGGTCGGCTATCGACCAAGCCATCGCCGGTGCGAAGAAATGATGCGTAAAGAGCTTCCCCTCCACGGAGGGGTTGGGAAAGCGTCGCCACAGGCGCTCGAATAAGGGAAGAGGAGGAAACGAAATGAATTGGTTGAAGACCATCGGTTGCGCGACATTCGCGCTCGCAGCGCTGACCAGCGCGAACGCACTTGCCGCCGGCAACGGCAAGCTGATCGTAATCATCACGCCGCCTCACAACAATCCGTTCTTTGCGACTGAAGCCGATGGCGCCGAGGCCAAGGCGAAGGAGCTTGGTTACGACACGCTTGTGCTGTCCCATGACGACGACGCAAGCAAGCAGAACCAGCTGATCGACACGGCCATCGCCCGCAAGGCTGCGGCTATCATTCTCGACAATGCCGGCGCGGACGCGTCGATCGAAGCCGTGCAGAAAGCGAAGACCGCCGGCATCCCGAGCTTCCTGATCGACCGTGAGATCAACAAGACCGGAATTGCCGTCGCCCAGATCGTCTCGAACAACTACCAGGGCGCCACCCTCGGCGGCCAGGAGTTCGCCAAGAAGATGGGCGAGAAGGGACCGTACGCGGAACTCGTCGGTAAGGAGTCGGACACCAATGCCGGCATCCGTTCCAAGGGTTACCACGATGTGCTCGATCAGTTTTCCGACCTGAAGCTCGTGGCCAAGCAGAGTGCCAACTGGAGTCAGACCGAAGCCTATTCGAAGATGGAGTCGATGCTGCAAGCCCACCCCGAGATCAAGGGTGTGATTTCCGGCAACGACACAATGGCAATGGGCGCCGCCGCGGCGCTGCAGGCGGCACATCGCGACGACGTGATCGTGGTCGGCTTCGACGGATCGAACGACGTGCGCGATCAGGTCAAGGCCGGAAAAATCGCTGCGACCGTTTTGCAGCCCGCATTCCAGATCGCTCAGCTCGCCGTCGAGCAGGCCGATGCCTATCTCGCCAAGGGTTCGACCGGAAAGCCTGAGAAGCAGTCGATCGATTGCGTCCTGATCACCAAAGACAACGCAGGTAAGTTGAACAACTTTACCTTGGCTAAGTAGTCGCAAGGTGCGGGCGGCTTGTCGCCCGCCGCCCAAAAGCGGCGCCGCACGCGACGCCGCTGCAGTCCTGACCAACACTTCGCGCCGAATTGGATCGATGACCCTCACGCGACGACACACACTGGTTCTCATGATCGCCGCTGCCCTTGGGGGCTGCAAGGTCGTGGCCAATGGAGACCTCAAGGCCGCAAAGGCGAAGTCGGCCGATGAGTTCGACGCTAATGGGTACGTCGACAAGATCTGGACATCGAAGGTTCTGCCGGATTTCAAAAGCCGGGCCATCGAACTCGGGGCGCTCCTGGCCGATATCGCGAAGGATCCTGACAAGGCCGGTCAGGCCCATGGCCATCGCGAAGGTGACGGCAATCCCTGGACCTACGAGGTCAAGGGTGAGGGCAAGATCTTGGCTGTGGATACAGCGTCGCGCCACGCTATCGTTTCGCTCGAACTGCAGGCGGCATCTGGACCGCGAAAGGTCGATCTGCAGATCGGCCCCGTCGTGTTCGGCACCGCGCTGCGGGACGCGTTGCCGTTCATCAAGTTCGGCGACTTCGTCAACCAGATCCAGTACGCGCAGGTGTCGCGCGCGCTGAACGATCGAGCCAGCAAGGCCGCCCGCGAATCATTCGATCCGACCGAAGCGACAGGCAAGACGATTGCCTTCTATGCTGCGGCGGTCATCGGCAGCGACACCATCACCGCGACGGCGGTCATCATCGAACCGGGCAAGGGAGGCAAGACATGAACGCCTCTGTCGCCCCCGATAACGACATCATTCTAAAGGCCGAAGGCGTCGGAAAGGTGTTTCCTGGCACCATCGCGCTGCAGGACGTGGACTTCGAAGTCCGCCGTGGCGCGGTCAATGTGCTCGTCGGCGAAAATGGCGCCGGCAAGTCCACCCTGATGAAGATCCTGGCCGGGGCAACGGAGCCCAGCACGGGCAGGCTCGTCTTGCACGGGCAACAGGTCAGCTTTCAATCCGTCCGCGATGCAGCGCGCCAAGGTATCGGCATCATCTATCAGGAGCTCAATCTCTGCCCCAATTTGAGTGTGGCAGAAAATCTCAGCTTGATCGATCCGCCGACGCGCTTTGGGTTCGACATCGACCGGACGCGACAGGCGGAGAAGGCGAAGAGACTGCTCGCCAGGCTGGAGCACCCGATCGACCCGAACCGACTGGTTGACGACCTCAGGATCGGCCAGCAGCAGATCGTCGAGATCGCCAAGGCGCTCGCGGCTGATGTCGACGTGCTGATCATGGACGAACCAACGTCCGCGCTGAGTGCTGCCGAGGTCGAGATTCTCTTCAGAGTCATTGGCGACCTCAAGGCACATGGCGTTGCCATTATCTACATCTCGCACCGGCTCGAAGAGATCATGCGCATCGGCGACTACATCACCGTCCTGCGGGATGGTCGCCGTCAAGCCGACGCGCTGGTCAAGGATATCTCGGTCGACTGGATCATCGAGCGGATGGTGGGGTCGACCAAACTGGCTCCGCAGGAGAAGGCCGGGCAACTTGGCGGCAATGCGCTGACGGTGCGAGGCCTCTCGCTGCCGCGTGCGGCCGGCGGCTTCCTGGTCGATCACGTGGATTTGTCCGTCCGGGCTGGCGAAATCGTCTGCCTTTACGGCTTGCTCGGCGCTGGCCGGTCCGAGTTGTTCGAATGCCTGATGGGCCAGCAGCCGCAAGCTGTAGGCCATATCGAAATCAATGGCAGGAATCTTTCAGGCCTCTCCATCGCGGACCGTATCAAGCGAGGTTTGGTGCTAGTGCCTGAGGACCGGCAGCGCGACGGCCTCGTCCAGACACTGTCAGTCCGTGCCAATCTCTCGCTCGCAAGTCTTCAACGTTTCACACGATTATTCTCGCTCAACGCGTCGGGTGAGGAGTCGGAAGCGCGCGACATGATCAAGCGCATGACGATCAAGGTTTCCTCGCCCGAGGTCGAAGTTACGGCGTTGAGTGGTGGCAACCAGCAGAAGGTGGTCATCGGCAAGAGCCTGATGACGGGGCCCTCTGTCATTCTACTCGACGAACCCTCCCGCGGCGTCGACGTCGGCGCAAAGGCCGAGATCTTCAGGGTGATGCGTCAGCTCTCCGATGCGGGACTGGCTGTGATCTTCTCGACCTCGGACCTCAAGGAAGCGCTCGGCTATGCCGACCGGATCGTCGTGATGTCGCGCGGACAGATCGCGGCGGAATACGCCCGCGACGACGCGACCGAAGCAGCCCTTGTCGAAGCCTCGACGGCGGCGTTCCCGGCACAGGAAAGGCTGGTGTCATGAGCAGCGAAGCCCTCCCGACGGTCAAGTCGGATCCGTCGCAGCGCAGGCGTCCACTTGCCTTGCTGCTGATGAGCTTCCGGACCTTCATCGCACTCATCGTGGTGTTCGTGTTCTTCGGTGTCACGACCCCGAACTTCCTCGATATTCCGACGCTCATCATCGTTGCAAAGCATGTGGCGGTGAACGCAATCCTCGCGATCGGCATGACGTTTGTGATCCTGACGGCCGGCATTGATCTGTCGGTGGGTTCCATCGTCGGCATCTGCGGAATGATCGCCGGCTCGCTCCTGACGCGCGGAATCCCGCTCGATGTGTTCGGCGTTACGATCTTCCCGAACGTCTTCGAAACCATTGCGATCTCGCTCGCAGTCGGCGCCGGCGTCGGCCTGATCAACGGATTGCTGATCACGCGCCTCAACGTCGCCCCGTTCATCGCGACCCTCGGCACGCTGTATGTCGCTCGCGGCGCGGCACTGCTGATTTCAGACGGTGCGACGTTCTCGAACCTGGTCGGCGACGCGAATCTCGGCAATACCGGCTTTCCATTCCTCGGCTCCGGCACGCTCCTGGGAGTCCCGGTCTCGATCGTCGCGCTCGTAATTTTTGCTGCGGTCGCGGCCTATGTCGCCGGCCGGACGCCATTCGGGCGCCAAGTCTATGCTGTCGGAGGAAATGAGCGGGCGGCGGCGCTTTCGGGCGTGCGCGTCAACAGGATCAAGGTGTCTGCGTACATGATTTCGGGGTTCTGCGCGGCCTTCGCCGGACTGGTCATCGCCTCCGAGCTGGTGGCCGCCCATCCAGCGTCGGGCGAGACGTTCGAGCTCAACGCCATTGCCGCAGCCGTGCTCGGGGGAACGTCGCTGTCCGGAGGACGCGGTACGATCGCCGGCACCCTGATCGGTGCATTCGTGATCGGCGTGTTGTCGGACGGCTTGGTGATGCTCGGTGTCAGCTCGTTCTGGCAGATGGTCATCAAGGGCATGGTCATCATCGCGGCAGTCGTCCTCGATCAGATGCAGCGCCGGATGTATCGGCGGTTCGCGCTCGAGTCTCAATTGAGTTGATCGCGCTCAAGTCACTCGCAGCGAAGACAAATTCTTTGAGTGAGTTAACAGGAGGAGAGCATGAAAGCTGTACTAAGTGCATTGGCGGCGATTGGCGTTCTGACATCGTTGGCGCCGTCCAACGCCAGAGCCGAAGAACTGGTTATCTGGAACCGAACAGTGGGTCCCGCAGAAGACAAGGCGCTGAAGCAGATCTTCTCTCAGTTCGAAGCGGCTAACCCTGGTGTTACCATCAAGATGGAGACGCGGTCGGTCGACGAGCACAAGTCTGCGCTTCGCATCGCTGCGGCGTCTAAGGCGGGGCCAGATCTCTACTACATGTGGACCGGCCTCGGATTGGGAGGCGAGTTTGTGAAAGCCGGAATGAGTGCTCCGGTCGAGGAGTACTTTACAAAGTATAAGTGGGAAAACGTCCTTCGACCGCTTGCTGACGCAAACTCATCGCTCTATCCGCCGCACAAGCATGGTGTGCCATATCAGCTGAATGGCGAGGCCTTGTACTACAACAAGGAGCTGTTCAAGAAGGCAGGGATCACCGAGCTACCGAAGACGTATGACGAATTGATCGCCGCCGCCGGCAAGCTCAAGCAGTCAGGTATTCCTGCAATCGCATTCGGCGGTAGCGTGAACTGGCACGTTATGCGCCTGATGGATGTTCTCCTTGAGACGAAGTGCGGCGTCAAGACGCACGATGCGCTGATGGCGATGACGGTCAAATGGAGCGAGACCGCTTGCGCGACTGACGCTTTCAACGAGCTTCACAAGTGGACCAGCGAATACGCTCTCAAGCCGTTCATGAGCTATGACCAAACCCAGGCAAGAAAGTTATTTGAAGTGAACCGTGCAGCGATGATGTTGGAGGGCGACTGGATGCCGAACCAATTGCGCTCGGAGATCAAGAACGTGCAGGATTTCGGTGTGTTCCCATTCCCCACGGGCACCGACCGGATCTACGGTTTCGGTGTCAATATGTACGTCAACCCGAAAGGCAAGGTCGAGCTTGCCGCAAAGTTCATGGACTTCGTCATTTCCGACAAAGTTCAGCAGGAGAACGTTGGTGCGTTCGGCGTCCTGGGCATAAACAAGAACGTCGTTCCCAAGAACCCCGACGATCTGGACAGGGCATGGTTCGACATGTTCGCAAAGTACAAGACGAGCTTTGTGAACGGAGATCAGGCCTTCCCGCTCGATGTCACCACAGAATACTGGCGCATCATCAATGCTGTTGCCAGCGACACGATGGAGCCAGGCAAGGCGGCTGCAACACTGCAGACGTTCATCGACAAGAGAGGCTAACCATGGAGGTCGTCTCGTCGGATACGATGGTTCTCTCCCGACGCAGCTGGCGTGACGGCCTCACGTCCGCGCAGGTGCAGGGCTGGATTTTGCTCGCTCCTGCGCTGATCATCTATGCGGGCTTTGCCCTGTATCCGATGATCGAAGTCTTCGTGCTAAGTTTCCAGAAGTGGAATGGGCTGTCGCCGGCGCGCGAATTCGTCGGCTTCGCCAACTACATCTTCATATTCAGGAACGATCCGGTCTTCTGGATGGCGTTTGGCAACACCGTGATCTGGACCGCGCTTGCCATCGTTATTCCTCCGGTCGCCGGCTTCTTTCTGGCGCTGGCCTTGAACCAGGCGTTGCCCGGACGCAATGCCTTACGCGCGGTGTTCTACCTGCCGGTGGTCATTGCTCCGATCGCGGTCGCGACTATGTGGAAGTGGATGTACGATCCATTCTTCGGATTGTTCAGCACGTTTCTGACCGATCTCGGATTGCAGGCTCTGATCCCCGACTGGCTGGGCGACAGGAAGATCGCGCTCTATTCGATTTTTGCGGGCTACGTCTGGCAACACGCTGGTTTCTCCATGGTGCTGTTCCTGGCCGGGCTGCAGGGTGTCTCGGATTCCCTGATCGAGGCGGCGCGCATGGATGGCGCGAGTCGATCTCAAGTCCTGAGATATGTGATCCTTCCGGCGCTGCGTACGACGACGACAGTGGTGATCGTCCTGTCGCTCATCCAGTCCTTGAGGGCGTTCGACATCGTTTACGGCATGACGGGCGGCGGCCCCGCGCAATCGACCCAGATGTTGGCCTTGTGGGCGTTCACGCAATCCATGCAGATCCATGATTTCGGCAGAGGCGCGGCGGTCGCGGTCGTGCTGCTTCTGATGACGATCGCTGTCATCGTTCCCTACCTCTTGTGGCGGGCGAGGATAGAAAAGGCGCAGGGACGGACCGCATGAGCGCAGCGACTGCTCCATTCCGGCAGATGGGCTCGGATCGTGTCGACCCTCTTCTGGTCACCCTCTGGATCGTGTTGATCATTCTGGCGCTGATCTGGATCGCGCCGGCGGTGTTCATCGTATCGACGTCGCTGAAATCGACGCAAGAAGTGATGGGTGGAAGTGCATTCGCTCCACCCACGGAGTTCTATTGGCAGAATTATGCGTCGGCGTGGGAGCGCGGCCGGTTCAGCACGACCTTCGTGAACAGCGTCATCGTCACCTTCGTGAAGGTGCCGATCGGTCTCGCGTTCTCGGCGATGGCTGCCTACACGCTGTCGCGGATCAAGCTGCCTTACAGGAAGGTTCTCCTCGCGCTGTTCGTATTCGGCACCATGTTGCCGTTCCAGGTCATGCTCGCGCCACTGTTCTCCGTCGTGAACGGCATCGGCGCGATCAACACCTTCATCGGTCTCTGGTTGCCCTATATCGCCTTCGGCGTCCCGTATCAGGTCTTCATCCTTCACGGTTTCTTCAAGGAAGTGCCGGAGGAGTTGAGCGAGGCGGCGATCGTCGACGGCGCCTCGCATTTCACCATCTTCCGGCAGGTGTTTCTGCCGATTTCGCTGCCGGTTCTTGCGGCGCTGTTCATCCTCGATTTCGTTGCGACCTGGAACGAGTTCGCCATGGCGCTCGTGATCCTGCTCAACAACAAGAATTGGACGCTGCCGCTCGCGCTCATGGGATTTCAGGGCGAGTTCGGCAGCGACTATGGGCCGCTCAATGCGGCCATCGTGACGACCGTCGTCCCGGCCGTCGTCGTTTATCTTATCTTCCAACGCTATTTCGTCGGTGGTTTGACCGCCGGCGCAGTCAAGGGGTGAATCGTGAAGCAGCAAGTCGCATTGTGGGATGTTTTCGAGGTCGAGCTGAAAGGTGCGGATCTCGCTAATCCGTTCACCGACGCGTCGCTGAGCGCCGTGTTCTCGTTCGGAAACAGACGGGTCGTTGCAAAGGGCTTCTACGACGGCGACCAGACATGGCGTATCCGCTTCATGCCGGATACCGAAGGTGAGTGGCGGTTTACGACAGAGTCGAACCGGCCGGAGCTGAATGGCCGTGAAGGGTCCTTCGTCTGCGGTCCCGCTCGGCCCGGCTTCCACGGGCCGGTACGGGTCAGAAACCAGTTTCACTTCGCCCATGCCGACGGTACGCCGTATTTTCCCTTCGGGACGACCTGCTATGCGTGGACGCATCAGCCGCTGGCGATGCAGGAACAAACCTTCGAGACCCTTCGCGTCGCGCGGTTCAACAAGATCCGCATGTGCGTATTCCCGAAGCACTACATCTACAACAACAACGAACCGCTGATGCCGATGTTCGAGGTCGGCGCCGACGGAAAGGAGCATTTCGACCGTCCGAATATCGGAGCCTTTCGTCATCTCGATGCGCAAGTCCTGCGGCTGCGCGAGATGGGCGTGGAGGCCGACATCATTCTGTTTCACCCCTACGATCGCTGGGGCTATTGCCTGATGGGCGAAGAGCGTGACACGCGCTACCTCCGTTACGTCGTCTCGCGTTTATCGGCCTATGCCAACGTCTGGTGGTCGCTCGCGAACGAGTACGACTTTCTCCTCGACGTGAAGCCCGTCGAGTACTGGGATCGCCTTTTCCATGTTGTGGAAGAGTGCGACCCTAACAGGCATGTGAAGTCGATCCACAACGGTAATCCCAGAATGAACTTCGATCATCGGAAGCCATGGGTCGATCACGTGTGCATCCAGAATTGGGACGTCAAGCTCACGGCGACCTGGCGCGACACCTGGGGTAAGCCCGTCATCAACGACGAGCCCGAATACGAAGGCAACATTCCGCGTCCCTGGGGCAACATATCCGCGCAGGAGCTCGTCCATCGCTTCTGGATCACGGTGATGCGCGGTGGTTATGCCGGTCATGGTGAGACCTTCATGCATCCCGAGGATCTGTTGTGGTGGGCGAAGGGCGGCGCGCTCCGCGGCGAAAGCTGGAAGCGGATCTCCTTCCTGCGGGATCTGCTCGAACAGGACGTCAAGCGAGGTCTCACACCCTATACGCCGGCAAATTCCCGCGGCGAGTTCAGTCGCATTTCCGGTGCTCACGACGGCGACGTACGCTATCTCTATTTTGGTGAGCACCAGCCGCGCGAATGGGCGGTCGGACTGCCGATGGAAGATGGCGATTATGACATTGACCTGATCGACACCTGGGAGATGACGATCACTCCACTGGAGAAGGCACCGCTTCCGGTTTCGCCGGCGCTGCGTGGACATCTTGGCGTCGTGCACAATGCCGGGCCGGAGGCGGCATTCGGCGTCCGTCTCCCCGGAAAGCCTTGGCAGGCCGTTCGCGTCAGAATCCGTAAGTAGAGGAAAAACCTGGGGTTTCGGGCGCGATGGTCGACCATTGCGCCCTGAAGCGATCTAGTCCATACCGCTTCATCCAAGATGGTGGTCTGAGGTAGTACGGAAGATGGCTCATTCAATTCCCGACGTGTTGAAGGCATTTGCCGACGGTGAAATCGTTGTCGTGACCGACGATGACGATCGGGAAGGAGAGGGCGATCTGATCGTCGCGGCCTCGCTCTGTACGGCAGAGAAGATGGCGTTCATCGTTCGTCACACCTCTGGAATTGTGTGTGCACCAGTGACCGTCGAAGACGCGCGCAGGCTTCGCCTCGATCCAATGGTCGCCCACAACGATTCGAATTACTCGACCGCGTTCACGGTTTCGATCGACTACAAGCCGGGAATGACGACCGGCATCTCTGCCGAAGAACGTACGGCGACGTGCCGCGCCCTGGTCAACTCAAACGTCGGGCCGAACGATCTTGCCAGGCCCGGTCATATCTTTCCGCTGATCGCCAGAGATGGTGGCGTTCTGATGCGTTCCGGTCATACCGAAGCAGGCATTGATCTTTGCCGACTATCGGGACTGCCTCTGGTCGCCGTTCTAAGCGAACTGATGAACGATGATGGCACCGTAATGAAGGGGCCGCAGGTCGCTGCTTTCGCGGAGAAGCACAAGCTGAAGCACGTTACGATTTCTGACTTGATCGCATACCGGCAGGCTCGCGAGAAACTCATTGAGAGAGTTTCGTCGTTCACGATCGACAGCCCAATCGGTCCACTGGAAGGTCACGCTTACCGCTCGCCATTCGACGAGATCTTCCACCTCGCTCTCGTGTACGGAAACGTCGGCGACGGCAAAAATGTCCTGACTCGGTTTCACAAGCCCAACATCGTCAAGGACTTGTTTCGCGGACCGCAACGGGTCCTGAAGGCCCTGGAGCATTTCAAAAAGCGCAAGTCCGGTGTGCTAGTCTATCTTCGAGACGGTGCTGCCGGCGTGCCGGTTGAGCCCTTGGCAGATCAGGGTTCAGTGGACGCTGACCGCAACAAACAATGGCGAGAGGTCGGAGTCGGCGCGCAGATTCTGCGTGATCTCGGCGTCTCATCGATCTGCAATCTCTCCTCATCCATTCACGAGTACAAGGGCCTTTCGGGCTTCGGAATCGAGATTGTCGGAAGCGAGCCGTTCGAGGGCTGAGCAGAAGGCCATTCGAAGCCGCGATACGTAGGGAGTTTATTAGGAGTTTGTACTTGGTTCCCATCATAATCAGCGTCAGGCTTCTGGGGCTGTGATTGCAGTCGATTCCGCGCGGGCGGCTCCCACGCTGAGTTCATGCGGGCACCGGTCGGACGCCGTGTCAGCGAGAAGCCCATCTCGAAAGGCAACGGCCAGGGGAGGGTGGGTCAACCATTCCCGCGGCTAAACCAGGTAGCGCGTCCCCGACACCGACCATTGCCGCCTCGGCAAGCCGAACGCCCGTCGCGGGGCCGTCGTTCAAGCCCCCTTGCGAAAACTGCAACGAGTGATTGTGAGCCGCCAGCAAGCGCGGGGGCTTAAGTTGCGCCGGTAGCGTTTGGCGAAGCGCAGAGCGGATTGGCGTTGCCTTTCGCGAGCTGCGGGTCCTTTAGGACACTAGGACACGGTCTGCGCCACTATCGCTTGGCAGGAATACCGGGAAAGTTTTCGCATTGATCGAGGGCTAGTGCAGCGTGCCCCGGTGCGGTGGATCGATGTTGGATTGTTCATAGAAGTATTGCAGCTCGGCTTCGAGACGCTCGTTGATCAAGAGGAGCGCCTGTAGAGCCCCGTGAATGTCGCCGCGGCATTCTTCGATCAATCTGTCTATCAAGTCATTAATCGGCATCGTTGGCTCCCACTGCGTCGGTTTCCATCAACCGCGCCAGTGGGCTAAACTGAGACCACTTGCCTCTAATCCACAGCCTATTCCCTTAGCTGGGGCGCAAGCCCAGAGGCCGCGACGCGATGCGGAAAGATGTTGGTGTGTGCGCGTGACATGCGAACAACATTCAAGCATGAATATTAGGTAGGTGGGTTAAAGTCGGGGCGTCATCCCCGCAATTCACAGGGCGTCCGCAATTACACCTGAGGGAAACAGCGTGAATGGGTAACGATTTGTATGTTTACAACTCATACACATTCCTGAAACATGCTGGATGGTCGGGGGTGGAAGCATGTTCGACGTTTACTTCAATCATAAACGAGACCTGCTGGTACTGAGCAGGGGCTCTTCGATACCGACGCTTGGCTCGCCGAGCAAGTGGCGGAAGAGCAGGAAGAGAGTGTTCAAAGTCAGCGACGAGATTAAGTCAGCGGTTCAGAGACAAGGTTACTACATGCGGAATGTGCGGGATACCAAGAACCGGACGGTCTAAGATCGAATGCGTTGGCGGCTCATCCGGACTATCCAGGTGCAAGAGATCGGATCGCGTTCCGGAACGGGCTAGGACGTCTCGAACGCCGGCCAGCACCCGTCTTCTTCATGCCTGCCGGTGCGCTGCTGGCAGGTGTTGTCCAGCAACCGCTGAGCCACGTCCTTCCAGACAGCGTTGCCGCCATACAATCGGACTGCATCGGCGGTCTGGATTTCCACGGTCCGCTCGCACCGGCGGCAGGAGACGCGCAGCACATGGCGTTGAATCTCGGAAAGACGTCGCTGTCGCTTCTCGGCTCCGGTCGCGGCGACGCGAGGGTCTTTCAGGACCGATTCCCAATATTCCGCCGGGAGCGGCGCATTCGGGGATCCGGGGGAAGGGGCTGGCCTACGTGCGGCTTCGGCGGCCAGCTTTTCCATTTGCTTTGGGGTCGGCATGCGCCAGCTCGCGGGTCGATCGGTCATTCCGAATTAGAACATAACAAGAACAAATGTCGAGTCCGCCCTGACCTTCGTCGTGAAAAAATTCATCCTTTTGGGAGAGGCGCGGTGTCGGAACCAAGCCGGGCCGTTCGTCTTGAATCCGGCGTCAGTAATGGAGTTCCCCCGCGATGGCCCCCCGCGCTAACTGGAAAGGCTTCCTGCGTCTTTCCCTCGTCACCTGTCCGGTAGCGCTCTATCCGGCCACGTCGGAGTCCGAAAAGGTCTCGTTCAACCAGCTCAACCGAAAGACCGGCCACCGCATCAAGTACGCCAAGGTGGACGCCGATACCGGCGAGGAGGTCGACAACGAGGACATCGTCAAGGGCTACAAGGTCGACTCCGACACCTTCATCGAGGTGACGAAGGAGGAGCTCGAGAACGTCGCGCTGGAATCGACGCGAACGATCGAGATTGACGAGTTCGTCGACCGCAGCGAGATCGATCCGCGCTACCTGATCCGCCCTTACTACCTGACCCCAGATGGCAAAGTCGGGCACGACGCTTTCGCCGTTATCCGCGAAACCATCCGCGAAATGAACAAGGTCGCGATCGGTCGCGTGGTGCTGACCAATCGCGAGCACATCATCGCGCTGGAGCCGCTGGACAAGGGGCTGATGGGGACCCTGCTGCGCTATCCCTACGAAGTCCGTTCCGCGGAGGAATATTTCGACGATATCCAGGATGTCAAAGTCACCAAGGACATGCTTGATCTCGCCAGGCACATCGTCAATCAGAAGGCGGGCCACTTCGAGCCGGACAAGTTCGAAGACCAGTACGAAACCGCCCTCATCGATCTCATCAACCAGAAGCGCGCCGGCAAACCCATCACCGCGAAGGCGCGTCCTCGAGGCGAGAACGTCGTCGACCTGATGGACGCGCTGCGCAAGAGCATTGGGAGAGACGCGGCGGCCGCGACAGAGGCTCCCAAAAAGCCAGGTAAAAAGCCGCGCAAGGCGGCGGCCGGGCAGAAGGAAATGCTGATGCCGATTGCAGGCAAGAAGCCGGCGAAAGAGGCCGCGGCGAAGAAGCCGGTGGCCAAACCACAGCGGAAATCGGCTTAGGTGCTGTGAAGCATCCCGTGATGCCCAGCGGTTGCTACTTCGTCGTCTGCGGCAGGCTTTGACGGATGGCGAATCCCGGTCTCGGCGGCGGACCGGCCGCGCTTCACTTGCTTTGGGAAATCCCTGCTTGCGGCATAGACGAAACGACGGAATCGTGCGGTCTCGTCGGTGGGCAGGGTGCGTGTCATGGCAAGAAAGCTGAAAACCTACCAGACTTCGCTGGGCTTCTTCGATCTGGCGATAGCCGCTCCTTCCATGAAAGCGGCGCTGGAAGCGTGGGGCGCAGACAGCAATCTCTTTCATCAGGGCGCGGCCAAGGAAAGCGATGATCCGGACGTCATCGCCGCAACCACGGCAAAGCCTGGCGTCGTGCTCAGGCGCCCGGTCGGATCCGACGGATCATTCAACGAACATGCCGAGCTGCCCACCGATCTTGGCGGCGGCAAACCAACGAAAGCTGCTCGCAAGTCGAAAGGCTCCAAGGCGAAGAAGCCTTCCTCTCGCCCTGTCGACAAGGCTGCCGAGCGAAGGGCCGCTCTCGACTACGACCGGGAACAGAGGCGTCGCGAGCTAGAACGAGCGAGAGAGAAGGCGGCCAGGCAGAAGGAGCGCGAACTCCGTCAGCAGGCGGTCGACAAGGCGCAGGCTGCGTTGGACAAGGCCGAGCAGGAGCATGCGAAACGGGCCGCGGCCATCCAGGCTGAGGTCGAGGCTCTTGAGAAGAGGTCGCAGGCCGAAGAAACCCGCTGGGATAAAGACAAGGCGCGATTGGAAGCTGCGCTGCGGCGGGCGCGGAGCTAGTAACGCTTCGTCGGCCGCACCCACAAGTGAAGCCTGGCGCGGCGTTGAGGCTCGGCACCAGCCCTTCTAGTCTGCGGGGCATTCCGGGCAGGTATCACCGATCGAGTTCAGCACGTCGAGAACCTCGGCCGCCGCCGCATCAGGCGAGACGCCTGCTGGCGGATCTCCACGGGCGATATCAAAGGCCCGCTCCCGTGCATGCGGATCGGCGCGATCTTGCATCCAGCCGTGTACTTCGCACTCGCGGATGGCGCCCGCTTCCTGGAGCACCTGGATCGCCCATCCGCGTAGCGTCCGTATCGCTGGCCTTCGTTCACGCGTCATCAGCATTGAGAAGCTCCTGATACGACGAATCCTTATGTCCGTCATTCGTTCCCTTGCTAACACAAGGTTGGAATTCGCAATGACGAGAGAGCAAGGTTTGGCGTGCAATGCGACCGCTAACTGCCCGCTTCGGGTTACGCGTATGACGTGAAAGCCGACCGAAGTGTGCATGCGATCCTCGGCAGCGCCACGGCAGTGGAAGAACTATAAAGCGTTTCCTGATGCTTCAGATTCGAATCTCGTGGAATCCACGTTCGCGAGGAGCTCGCAAATTGCCTCGTCATAGGTTTCCTGGCTTTCCGTTTGGGCGCGTGCGGCTTCGCCGCACCGGGCTCTCGTGAACCGAGCCGTTTTGCGTCTCGGCCATCCGGCTTCGATCCCTCGCGCAGAGACTGCGGAGTTCCTCGCCGGGCGCACTCGGGAAAGGGGCTCGCCTTCAGCGATCGCTATCACTGCCCCTGTCCCGGGTGCCGCTGTTAACCGGTCTCGTCGCTGCACTCGGACCCGCGTGACCCTTCCGGTCGCTATGCTCACGCTCTCCGGGTGCCATTTCAGTGGGGCGATGCGCCAGAGGCGCACGCCAGATCAGGGCCTGCGGCCCTAAGCAGTCAAGGCGGCATCCAATGAAGAAATGGGGCTTAAGGCAGTCGATCCGCAGATTGCGGCGGGCGTCACGCGTCGTCGTTTCCGCGCAAGAGGCTGAGAGTAAGAGAGCTGAATGGGTTTGCCGTGACGGGTCACAGGCTGCGAGAGAGGCTCGCCGCGCCCGTCGCGGAGACCCGCGATGTCCAGACGTTACCCTCAAGCGCGTACCGGTGAGGACCGGGCAAGCCTTTATGACGAAATCACCAACAAGATCATCGGCGAACTTGAGGCCGGCCGACTGCCGTGGGTGCAGCCTTGGGGCACCGCGGCGAAGGCGTCTTTGGCCATGCCGAAAAGCGCCGCGACCGGTCGACAATACAGCGGCATCAACATTCTGATCCTCTGGGGGGCAACCGCCGAACGCGCATTCACAGGTCAGAGCTGGCTTACGTTCCGCCAAGCTCTGTCGCTCGGTGGTCACGTCCGCAAGGGCGAGCGCGGAACGACCGTGGTCTATGCTGATCGCTTTGTACCGGTCGACGAAAAGCGGCGCGCGAGCGAAACGGGCGACGAAGCGCAGGCCATCCCATTCCTCAAGCGCTTCACGGTCTTTAATACTGATCAATGCGACGACCTGCCTTCGGAGATCGCGACGACGGCGCCCCCTCCGCCGCCAGGCCTGATCGAGCCGCAGGTCGAAAAGCTCATTAAGGCGACCGGCATCAACTTCCACATCGGGGGCAACCGCGCATTCTATGCGCCGGCAGAAGACTATGTGCAGGTACCTCCACCAGAAGCCTATTTTGAGCCGATCAACTGGCATCGAACCGCCTTGCATGAGCTTGCGCATGCCAGCGGCCATCCGTCACGTCTTAATCGTGACTTGTCAGGCGGTTACGGAACCAAGAAGTATGCTTTTGAAGAGTTGATCGCGGAGATATCGGCTGCGTTTAGTTGCGCGTCGCTCGGTATCGTACCGACGGTGCGACATGCCGACTATATCGGCTCCTGGCTCGAGGTGCTGCGCGAGGACAATCGCGCGATCGTGCGAGCTGCCTCACAAGCCAGCAAGGTCGCGGATTATCTCCTTGGCTTTCTGCCGGAGTCGGTTGTTGACGTGACGACCGAGAGAGCGGAGCAGGAGGCAGCGTGAAGATCTCGCCAGCCGCTTCGGAAACGAGAGTGAGAGGGGAGATGCGGTTTTCGCGACGGGTTGGAGGCCGAGAGAGGCTCCCGGCCGCCCGTCGTGGAGAATCGACATGACGAAGGCTGTCCAAAAGATCACCCTGTCGCCCTCGCGGGACATTCCGTTCAACAAGCTGGTGCTCAGCCAATCCAACGTCCGGCGCGTCAAAGCGGGCGTTTCGATCGAGCAGCTCGCAGAAAGTATCGCCCAGCGGACGCTCCTGCAAAGTCTCAATGTGCGGGCGGTTGTAGACGCGGAAGGCAATGAGACCGGCATGTTCGAGGTGCCCGCGGGCGGCCGGCGCTATCGCGCGCAGGGACTTCTCGTCAAGCAGAAGCGCATGGCGAAGACGCAGGCCGTTCCTTGCGTCGTACGCGAGGGCGGCATCGCTGAAGACGACTCGCTTGCCGAGAACGATGAGCGGATAGGCCTTCATCTGCTCGATCAGTTCCGAGCCTTCCAGGCCTTGAGTGGCGCCGGCATGTTCGAGGAGGATATCGCGGCTCGGCACTTCGTGACGCCGGCCGTCGTGAAGCAACGCCTCCGGCTGGCGTCCGTGTCGCCAAAGCTGCACGACGTTTATGCCGAAGACGGCATGACCCTCGAGCAGCTCATGGCCTTTTCGGTCACCGCGGATCAGACGCGGCAGGAACAAGTCTGGGAGAATGTCAGCCGCTCAGGCTACGATGAACCCTATCAAATCCGGCGGATGCTGACCGAAAATACCGTGCGGGCGTCCGATCGCCGGGTGCAGTTCATTGGGCTCGATGCTTACCAGCAGGCAGGTGGCGGCGTTCTGCGCGATCTGTTCGAGCACAATGATGGCGGCTGGCTTCAAGACGTCGCTCTGCTCGACCGAATCGTGACGGGCATCCTGATCGACAACTGGCTCAAGGGCCGCCGGCGCGCTGTGCCGATCCGGCTTTCGGAAGGCATCCTATTTACCACCTACGCCACGCTGCGCACCGATGAGCGCGGCGAAAAGCTTTCGTGCGTGCGGCAGATCGTCGAATGGTTGGGCTCGGATTTCGATGGAGTGATCGTCTTCGACGACAGCCACGCCATGCAGAACGCGGCCGGGGCCAAAGGCGAGCGCGGCGACCAGGCGGCCTCTCAGCACGGGCGCGCGGGCTTGAGGTTCCAGCACGCCCTACCGAATGCTCGCGTGGTTTACGTCTCCGCGACGGGTGCTACGACAGTGCACAATCTCGCCTATGCCCAACGTCTCGGCCTGTGGGGCGGCGCCGACTTCCCGTTCGCCACGCGGGCCGAGTTTGTCGAGGCGATCGAGGAGGGCGGGGTCGCGGCGATGGAGGTGTTGGCGCGCAAGGTGCTCGAGTGCTATCCGGTCGCGCGCATCAGAGAGCGGGAGGCCGCCTGATGCACCGCGATGCCTCTGAACTGGCACGCCGGCTCGCGCGTGAGGCCGAGGCGGTGTGCCGACACTATCTCTCCCATGGCAAGCGGGCGGGGCGGTATTGGGTGGTCGGCGACGTTCACAACACCCCGGGCCGCTCGCTGTTCGTGCGACTCCAGGAATCGCCGAAGGGACTCGCCGGCAAGTGGACTGATGCTGCGACCGCGCAGGGAGCGCGGCTGATAGGTACGTACGATAGCCAAGTCGCATTCGGTCAATCGCGTGTGCTCCTAGTCTGGACCAGGCTGATCATGCCCAACGGCCGCTCCATCGTGCTGGAACGGCAGCCGGGAGCCGACGCTGCAGGGTATTCTGGCCTTGAGGATCAAGTCGACAATCACTGGAAGGAATTGTTGGGCGGGGCTGCGCTCTCAACCCTGCTGGCGGTTGGGACCGAAGTGAATTCCGGAAACGACGTCAACAATAGCAACAGCGGCATCATTCAGGCGCTGCGGCGCGGGGCAGGGGATTCTCTTAATCAAACCGGCCAGCAGATTGTTCGGCGTGATCTCAACATCCAGCCGACGCTGACCATACGTCCAGGGTTTCCGGTGCGGGTCATCGTGAATCGCGATCTCGTGCTTGAGCCGTATAGGGGCTAACAGCATGGCCAAACTCAAGCTCGGTGCGATCACGGATGATAAGCCAGTCAAGGTCACGCATGAGCTTCCGGCAAATGTGCATCGCGATCTGACCGCGTATGCCGAGTTGCTTGCGCTCGAAAGCGATCAGCCTGCCGGCGATCCCGTCAAGTTAATCGCCCCTATGCTGGCGCGCTTCATGGCGATGGATCGCGCCTTTGCAAAACTTCGTCGCGCTCATCAGGGTACTAAGCGACGGGAGGGGTAGCGTTCAGATAGGAGCTTCAGGAAAGCTTCCAACACCGGGTTTTCGTTGTCATTTTGCCAGTAGGCTGAATAGCTCAGTACACTCGGCCGTGGGCACAAAGAGAAATGCGGCAGTCGGATGCTGTCGTCGCCGCACGAAATTGAAGATCGCGACTGCAAACAGGAGCAAAACTATAATGGCGAGTGCGACGCCAATAGCGTGCAGCGTGAGCATCACTGGCAACCAGAAAAAATTGAGTGTGAGTTGCGTTAGCCATTAGTGCCATCGCAGCACCGCGTGGTTCGCTTTGCCATATTCGCCAGCCTTCCACACAATGCAGATATAGAGCGCGGTCAAAATTAGATGAAACCGCCTGCTCGGCAACGTGACCCCACATACCACGCGCGAGGCAAATTGGTTGCTCCGATCGCCCACCACCGCCAGCAACAAGGACGAGGAAGAGAATAAGGGGGGACATATCTCGGAATACTTGTTTGCGCGAGGGCCATGAGAAGGATCAAAAATTGCGCCTTGTGAGCATCAATAGCTTTCGTTGGCGCAAGACCTATCTGGAAACTGGCGGCGTCTAGCGGCACTCGCGACGCAGACGAAACACCACCACCGTGACCGCCATCCACACAAGAGAAGCAGCAAGCAGGCAAATTACGGGAGAGCGCCCGGCCAGAAGCAGTACGGTCAATCCAAAGGCGCCCATGGCAACGCTGCCCCAACCGGCGCCCACGGCGTCCAGCGCCGCCGCTTGCTTGCCGCGGCGGGCGCCTTGCAATCCCTTTCGTTGTTTGCGCTCGCGCTCGTGTTTTTCGATTAAGGTTGCGCTTGCACAGAAAATGGCCGGAGGATCTGACGTCCTTCGGAGACGTGCTTCCGCAGGTGTCCCTGAAGTGGAATATGGGCGTGAACAACCTGATGGTCTACGGCGCCGGCGACATTCCCGTCGGAGACTACGATCCTGTCCGCCTGGCCAATCTCGGGATCGGTCACGGCGCGATCGACCTCGGGGGCGGCTATACATACTTCAACTCAAAGTCGGGCAACGAGTTCTCTGCGGTGGCCGGACTGACCTACAACTTCAAGAATACCTATACGCAATACCAGAACGGCGTCGACTTCCACCTAGACTGGGGCGCGTCGCACTTCTTCGACAACAAGCTCCAGCTCGGCCTGGTCGGCTATTATCTGCAGCAGGTCTCCGACGATTTCGGAGCGCCGCCCGCACTCGGTGGCTTCCGATCGCGCGTCGCCGGGATCGGGCCGCAGATCGGCTATCTGTTTCCGGTCGGCGACCTGCAGGGCTACGTGAACGTGAAGGCGTACAGGGAGTTCGCGGCTCAAAACAGGCCCGAAGGCTGGAACGCCTGGGTGACCTTCGCCATCTCTCCGGCTGCGCCGGAAGCGACCGCCGCTAAACCGCTTTCCCGCAAGTTCTAGAGTTTCACGGAAAAGCCAAGTCGGCAGTTGGCCCTTCGCGTCATTTGCTGCGACGGACATCGATTGGTAGCGAGCACTGCCTGGCTTAGCCGCAAATGACCCTGGCTGTGTAAAAACGCGAAGGATCGAAACACGACTAGAATTACATTCTTCAGATCGTCGTCAAAGTTGAAGGCGCTTGCGAGCTTGAGCGCTACAACGGTCTTGGACGAATAACTTTTTCTCTCGCGCTCAAGCCAAGCGTCTTGGCGTTTTCACACAGCCAAGACCCAAAGCCGACATGCCGCCTTCGATCACCGCGCGCACCCAAACTCGGCCCCGTTTACCGCCGCGATGCGCGTGTCCCGCCTGATGTTGGTTATTGGCCCTGGCTGTGTAAAAACGCCCGGAATTTTGGCACCGTTGCTTTTTCACACAGCCAAGGCCCAAAGCCAACATGGGGGCAGGAGCGACCGAAGTTTCCTAGAGACTCTTATGCAACCTAAGTCGAGCCGATGCCTAGTTGCCGGTTATCACGTTGGCTTTTTTGGCCCCGCGGATATGGCTACGTGGCCGAAGTTATCCTTCGACCTCTGGCAAACGGTCCGGGCCTGTCCCCTTGCCAGCAAGACTCATTGACACAGATCAACGCAGCTCGTCTTCGCGCCTATGAGGTACCAGTCGGGTGGACAACTGGAGCCGGCTCCGAACGGTATTCTGTGCCGCCGCCTGCGTGAATCGTAATGACCATCACACCGGCAGTCATCCACGTCGTTGACGACGATCCATCCTTTCGCATTGCAGTTGTTCGTCTGCTCCGGACCGCCGGCTATCTAACCGTGGCCTATGAGTCCGGCCAACAGCTGTTGGCTAATCCGCCGGTTGAAGAACCGGGATGCGTACTGCTCGACATCCGCATGCCGGAGCTCGATGGGCTCGCCGTGCAGGAGCGGTTGAATCAAATCGGCTGTGACCTGCCGATCGTGTTTCTGACCGGGCACGGAAGTGTTGAGACGAGCGCACAAGCGATCAAGGCAGGCGCCGAAGATGTCCTGACGAAACCGGTGTCGAAATCTATGCTGATCGAGGTTATCGAGCGTGCGCTTGCGCGACAGCGCGAGCGTCGGAATCAACGCGCCAGACCGGTAGCTTCATCGAACTCACCACCGCCAAGCGACTTTCCGGTCGAACTGCCGGGTGGATTGGATGCTCGGTTCTGCGAGGTCATGGATGCCGCTCCGGTGATGATCTGGATATCGGGCCCGGACAAGCAATGCGTCTGGTTCAACCGGCCATGGTTAGCCTTTACCGGCCGTAGCATGCACCAGGAAGTCGGCAATGGCTGGGCGGAGGGCGTTCATCCCAAAGATTTCGATCGGTGCCTTGAGACCTATGTCAGTCACTTTGATGCACGGAAGGAATTCCGGATGGAGTACCGCCTGCGTCGCCACGATGGCAAGTATCGCTGGATTGATGACACCGGAATTCCGCGCCATGCGCGGGATGGTTCTTTTATTGGATACATCGGCTCCTGCACTGACATCCACGAGTACAGGGAAACGCAGAGCGAACTCCGCCGCCGCCTCATCGAGATCGCCAGGTTGACGCGCCGCGCCGACGCGGCGGCGATCGCATCGCTGTTTGCGCACGAATTGAACCAACCGTTGGCAGCTATTCTGAGCAATGTCGAAACGGCTGGATTGGTTGAGGGGCTTCCTGCCGGTGGCGTACTGAAAGACATCCTCCTCGACATTCGCCGCGACAGCCTGCGGGGAGCACAAATCATTCGCCATATGCAGAACCTGTTGCGGACCGAAGAACCCGAAGCGCAGAAGATCGACCTGAACGAGGTCGTCCGCGTGGTTCATGAAATCCTGAAACCACATGCGACTGAAGCAGGGGTCGAAATGATAATGCAACCTTGGCAAAGTTTGCTGACAGTGCGCGCCGATCCGGCCTGGCTGCAGCAGGTCGTGCTGAATTTAGCGTTGAATGCGATGGATGCGACAATGAATCATTTTCCGGGCCGGCGACGGATTATGATGGAAACCCGACAGCTCGGCCAATCCAAGGCAGAGGTTTCCGTGTCCGATTCGGGAACGGGCATTCCAGTTCGACAGCTTGCCAGCATCTTCGAACCGTTCGCCTCCAAGCGGGGCGGTTCGGGGCTTGGGCTGTCCACCTCACGCGGCATCATTGAGGCCTTTGGCGGAACGATCTCGGCAAAAAACAACGAGAGCGGTGGCGCGATTTTCCAGTTCACCTTACCATTGGTCGATTTCCAATCATCAGTCTTGCAGTAGGCGATATCACCACAATTGGACGGTGGCCTGACAACCGCGCTGATTCTTCCGGAGCGCAGCGTGAGTTGAGCCCTACCAATTCAGGATCGTTGAGTCCGGTTATGGCCCTGAAGCGAAGTCCGGTGTGGCTCCAAGGTTGTCTGCTCATGGAGGTAGACCCGACCTAGCCCGTTCGGCTCAGTGACCGCCGGTTTTGACCCGATGCAGACCTCCGACACTTTTTTCGGGCTGGGGCGATAGCATCTTAGGCGATCGACATCGCTTCCAGGCGATCCATCGGCTCCTCTTCCATATTTTGGAAAGATAGTCTTCGACTTTGTCATGTAGCGCCAGATTTCGGAAGGCTTAGCTGTGCACGGCAAGAACGCGGCATTAAAAGTTGCCGACACTCTCGATCAGCAGCGGCGCATTGCCGAGTCCCGGCGTCCATTCGACGCCGCCGCAAGTAGATTGGAGATCGGAAGGAGCGACGATGGACCAGCTCGTAACCGGCGAAGCGCCCGAAGCTGCTAACGGCCGTTCAGATTTGAAAAAGGAGCTGGCCGAGGTGCTTCGGCAACGGGCGGCCATCTCGGCCGTGCTGCGCGCTACTGCCGATTCACCACACGACTTGCAGCCCATATTCGACACTATCATCGACACCGCAGTGCATCTCTGCCGAGCAGAGTGGGGCGGCTTCCGTCTTTGCGAGGAAACGGGCTTTCGTCTCGTTGCCTATAAAAAGAGCCCCGCGTTCTCAGAGGGGTATTCACAGCCAATGCTTCGGGAACATAGCAGCTTTGTAGGTCGCCTCTACGCAAGCAAGTCGCCGCTCCACATCCCCGACCTAACCACGCATGAAGAATTCTATTCTGCGGAAGAGGCTGATCGAGAGGCTCTATCACGCGGCGTTGGGACGGTCTTCATCGTGCCGATGCTCAGAAACGACGAGCTAATCGGAACGCTTTGTATTGGACGGCCGCGCATAGAGCCCTTTACGGAGACCGAGCTTGAACTGGTCACGGACTTCGCTGCGCAGGCGACCATTGCCCTGGACATCACCCGCCGCGAGCGGCAGCTGCGCGAGCTGCAGATGGAGCTGGCACACGTCAATCGTATCGCAACCATGGAACAGCTGAGCTCATCCATCGCCCACGAGGTCATCCAGCCGATTGCGACGGCGCGCAATAACGCCCGTGCGGCTCAAAATTTTCTTCAGATGAAGCCGCCGAATCTGCGCGAAGCCAGGGAAGCGCTCGACAGTGTCGTGTCCGAAGTCGATCGGGCCGGAGACATCATCCACCGGATCAAGGATCACGTCAAAAAAGCGCCGCCGAGGATGGAGCGGTTCGACATAAATGAAGCGATCCGCAACGCGATCATTCTCACGCGGGGTGAGGTCGTCAAGATCGGCGCTTCGATTCAGACGCAACTCGCCGAGCCCATGCCTTTCTTTCGGGGCGATCGGGTGCAGATTCAACAGGTGATGGTCAACCTGATCGTCAACGCCGTCCATGCGATGAGCGGCGACGACGACACCAGGCGCGAATTGCAGATCAGTACGGTAACCGACGAGGCGGAAGGCGTGCGCATCGCCGTGCGCGATACCGGGCCGGGTCTGGCGCCGGAGAGTCTCCCACGCCTCTTTGAACCCTTCTACACGACCAAGGCAGAGGGAATGGGTATGGGTCTGGCGATCTGCCGCTCGATCGTTGAGGCTCACGGGGGACGGCTCTGGGCCACGGCGTGCGAGTCACGTGGAACCTTGTTTCAATTTACGATTCCTGCCGAACAAGACGCGACACCGTAGTCAGATCATCCATGTCGCCTCTTGGCCCTTCGCGTCATTTGCGGCGTCTGCTCAAAAGCGGACGCTATCGGTACCGAAGCGGATATCGATTGGTAGCACGCACTGCCCGGCTCAGTCGCGAATGACCCCTAGCGGTATGGACCTTCTTGCCCGCTTGAGTCGGAGCGTTCTCGTAATTGTGCTGTTTGCCGCACAGGTGATGCTGTCAACGTGCACGCCGTCGCCAATTGCTCGGGGTGTCCCCCGTCAGTTTCCTGAAGGCGGCCGTGAACGCGGTCTGGGAAGAATAGCCAAGCGCGACTGCGACCGAGATGACCGACGCGTCGGTGTTGCGCAGCATGTTCTTGGCTTCCTCAAGCTGGTGCTGGCGCCGCCAGGCATGCGGAGAAAGGCCGGTGCTTTCCTTGAAAGCGCGGCAGAAGTGGAATCGCGACAGACCGGCATCAGATGCGAGTGCCGCGAGCGATACGTCGGCGTCGCTGTCTGAATGCAGGCGTTCGATAGCGCGGCGTAATACTATCGGTGAGAGACCGCCCAGCGTCGGCTGGGAAGTGGGCGGCGCGCCGACATGCGCCGCGAGCAGGCGCGTGGCCAGAAGGTCCGTCAGCTGATGCCTGAACAGTGTATCCAGGGCGCAATTGCCTTCCATGGCGTCGGCCGCGGTCAAAAGCAATCGGGATGCAACGGGGTCGGGATACGCCGTTCGCTCAAGCAGATCGGTTGAGGTCGTGCTGCCGACTTCGCCTGCAACCCGCTCAAGCGTGGTATGTGGAAGATAGAGTTGGATGACATCAACAGGTTTCGGAATATCCCACCGGGAGCTCGATCCCTCGGGAATGATGATCACGACTCCGGGACGAAACGTACCGATCGCAACCGTGCTTCCCGTCCGCCGCTCCATGCGCTGCATCATGCCGTTGTAAGCCATGATGACGTGATGGCTCATTGGCTCGACGACGTCGTGCAGCGGGTCATGCTTCCAATGGGCGATTCCGGCGCCGCAGGAATCCAAAGCCAAGTAAAATGGCGTGGTTGCGAGCACCCGCGCCATTTCTGCACCCGCGTGAGGTCGTTCGGCATTGGCCGGAGGGACTTGGCACGCCTCAGGCGTAACTGACGCGTCCTCCAAGGAGTCGCGCAGGATATGCTTGTTCATGAATGTATCCTCGCCCCAGAGAAGCGAAGCAGGTAGCGGGGCCGTGACCCGGTGCGACCAGATTTGTTGTGCTGATTGCGAAGCTCAGTGCGCGCCGCGTTTGATGCGGGCCAACCATTTCGCGAACCGGGCTTGTTCCCAAAGGGCGAGAAAATGTGTACTGTTTTGAGCGGAAAAAGCCTTGTAGCTGGCCTGAATTGCGATTGAGTCTTCCTTGGCTTCTTGTCCAAGAAGGATCCGAAGTGCCGTTTCTGTTCGAAGATTATTGCCTGGATGCCGACCGGCGGGAGCTCAAGCGAGGCTCCGAGCTCATCCCCATTGGACCGAAGGTGTTCGATCTGCTGCTCTTCCTGGTCCAGAATCGGGAACAGGTCGTGTCAAGGAACGATCTTCTGGAGGCGGTGTGGGAAGGACGGATCGTGTCCGAATCCACGCTGACCAGCCACGTCAATGCCGTGCGCAAGGCAATCGGGGATACCGGCAAGGAGCAACGCTTGATCCGGACGGTTTCTCGCAGAGGCCTGCGGTTTGTTGGCAAGATCATCGAGGAACGCATGCCCGCGCGAGCCTCGGTCACAGACCTAGCTACGGATCCTGGCGTTCAACATGTAAAGAACATGCGGGAGCCAATCGGGATCTTTGAGGTCGGTGCGCCGACCGGAGCGCGAGATGCACTAGTTCTTGCTGCCGAGGCCGAGAGTCCACCTCCGCTGCCTGACAAGCCTTCCATTGCGGTGCTTCCGTTCCAGAATATGTCTGGCGATGTCGAACAGGAATACTTTGCAGATGGAATGGCCGAGGACATCATCACGGCGCTGTCCCGTTTCAAGGCGCCATTTGTCATCGCCCGAAACTCCAGCTTCACCTACAAGGCGCGCGCCGTCGACGTGAAGCAGGTGGGGCGCGAGCTTGGGGTGCGCTACGTGTTGGAAGGGAGCGTTCGCAAGGCGGCAAACCGAGTGCGCATTACTGGACAACTCGTCGATACCGCTACCGGAGCACATATTTGGGCCGATCGGTTTGATGGCGAACTCGGCGACATCTTCGATTTGCAGGACCAGGTGACTGAAAGCGTTGTCGGGGCAATCGCACCTGCGGTAGAAAAAGCTGAGATCGAGCGCGCCAAACGCAAGCCGACCGGTAGTCTCGACGCCTATGCCCTCTATTTGCGCGGTCTGGCCCTGCTTCATCAGTTTGGTAACCGGGAAGCGAACGACGAGGCATTGCGTCTGTTCAACCGCGCGATCGAGCTCGACCCGGAATTTGCCACCGCCTACGGTCGTGCAGCCTTTTGCTACCTCATTGCCAGGATCAATGGCTGGGTTCCGGACACAGAGAACGCGATTACCGAAGTGAAGAAGCTCACCCAACGGGCAGTTGAGTTGGGCAAGGATGACGCGATCGCGCTCTCGTCTGGTGGGAATGCGTTAGCGTTTGTTGTTGGGGATCTCGGGGTAGGTGCCGGCTTAGTTGATCGAGCGCTCGCGCTTAATTCCAATTTGGCCGAGGCATGGAATTTCGGCGGCTGGGTAAAAATCTGGCTCGGCGAGCCGGAAGCGGCGATCGAGCGGTTCGCACGTGCCATTCGCCTGAGCCCACTTGATCCGTGGTTGATGGGCATGCGAGCCGGGACAGCGTATGCACATTTCTTTTTGGACCGCTATGACGAAGCGGCATCGTGGGCGGCAATGGCATTGCAGTGCAGTCCGGACTATCGACCTGGATTACGTATCACCGCCGCAAGCACCGCAAAGGCCGGTCGACTGGAGCAAGCACACAAGGCAGTGGCTCGGCTGCGAGAACTGAGCCCCGCGCTGCGCCTTTCCAATCTCAAAGATACGCTTGGCCCTTATCAACGTGCTGAAGACGTCGCGCGATATGAGGAAGGATTGCGGCAAGCAGGGCTGCCCGAATGACCATCTCGGCCAAGGTACTCGCCTTATCAACGAGGTGATCGAAGAAGCGCAACTTCCGCTACTGGCCGATTCTGTTGAAAAAGGCCTTTGTCGCGAGCATGCCCATTTTCTGAAGACTTCTGATGCGTTTGACGCAGCGGGACGTGGGAGATCGCGTCAACATAGTCAGGATCGCTCGGTGATCTTCCTAGCTTTACTACGAAGGCTTTTCTTGCCGGAGCTCGCTCTAAGTTAATTTCAGCGATGTTTTTGCCGTGGCGTTACTTTCGCCTTTTTCAACGGAATCGGCCCCAAGCAGACCTGGAAGACAACGTCCGCAATGTCTGCTTTGAGAGGGCAGAGCAGACTCTCGCTGCGCAGATCAAGGAGATGATCGGCGATCTCGGTCGCGGTGGATCAGCGGTGGTCGATCTGCCGCCCCTGCCGCTACGCTCGGAACTGAATGCGTGGCATAAGGCCACCGTTTCATTTATCTTCTCGGCGTTTCAAACCGGATTGGACCGTCACCGAGCTTTTTCATTTCAATGATAGCTGACAGGTCGACTATCAGCGCACCGAGAGCTAACGACTGACGTTCGGCTCTCTTACGCCGCAAAGTGTCGCAGCTAGAAAACGCGCAAGACCTCTTTCGCTCGCTTTCCCATAACACTTGACGGTGTTTTCTGCATTGGCGGAACCGACGCAGAGATCGATAGCAATTCCACGGGGTATGGCGGTATAAACACGAGAAACTTGTGCGTAGCATTTGACCGGCTCAGAAGTCCAAGCACCCGAGCAGAGCTTGGTTGCCAATCCAATAATAATGTCCTTATCAACTTTGGATGCGTCATTAAGACAGTCCAGAGGATCATAAGCAAAGGCTGAAGAGCTGGGTGTAAAGCCCAAAAGCACTACGTAGATGATGATGGGTTTAAGTTTCACCTTCTCGGTCCCCCCCCGTTGGCCCAGCGTGTTTTTACACGCCGATAACGTATTCGATGCTTGCCATTTCGCGCCAATCATTTGTGAAACTTGGCCCCAGCGCATCCTTGTCGGCGGAACGAACAGCATGGTCGACCACGCAAACATTCATCCGCTGATATCGATCCGGCCTATTGGCGATGTTCATCCCTCATAAACCCGCGCCAGTCGGCCCAAGTGCGAATGCTGAGAACGGCGCTCGAAAATTCCGACCGCGGCCTTCAATCGCGCCGACAGCACGAGCGCGAAGATCGTTGAGCTGGCAAACCCGCTGCGGCGGGCGAATTGAGATAGGGCCGCGCCGCGCCAAGTGCTACCTGCTCGCGTCACCCTTATTTAAGGGCAGCGGCATGGTTATCATCATCGCAACATTGTGCTCGCCGCAGAGCACTGTGTCTTCTTTCAGACTATTTTTGCGAGCAAATTCCCGCAGCTGCTGCTCCTGATCTGACTTAACGACAGTGTCAAAGTGAGCCACAAGAGCAGTCAGATCGAACATCATTTGACTGATATCGATACAATGTTCGAAAGTCGTGAAGTGGAACATACCCAGCGGAATTTCAGTCGCTCGACCGGGCTTAGAGTCGAATTGAAATTTATGCTCCGGATGAGTGAGAGCGCCCGCAGTGAGGACAACAAGGGTGCCGCCCTTGATCACAACTAGACCTGTGCCGCTGTCGGATATGTCGTTGTTGCTGATCACGGCAAAGCACGCTCCGAAAAGAGGTGGCATCGGGTCCTTTTTCTTCGCAATGTTTGAAATTGTTTGATGAAGATGGTCCATTGCGTTTCGAATGAAAGTGGCCGCTTCAAATTTTTCAATAAATGTCGCAATGAGTCCGTCGGTGGCAGGGTTCATGCGTTCGAGGAGGTTCCTCAGCATGTGACACTGATCAACGATTGACGCAACAGGCGAACATTTCTGTTGCGAGCGATGTTGGGTAGGTGTCTGACATGACATCGACCTGCGAGGCGGCTGCTTTCAATTTGTCACAGGAGAGAGAGCATTTGGATTGCCCAACCAATTCCCTCCAAGATCAACCGTTGCTCTAAATTAATTCCTTCAGGAAGCTTTTTGAAGAATGAGTTTTCGCTGATCATGATTGGTTACCTATATCGATCCGGCCGGTTGGCGTGGTTCATCGCCCCATACGCCTTCGCCAACTGCTCAGATCCGGCCAGTTCCTTAAACGCGGTCCACGCCCGCTTGAAACGCCGCTTGGCCTGATCGATGCACCACGCGCCACCGAACGATGGACCGGGGATCGTCACCGTGACGTTCCAAAGCCAGACTGGCGGCGAGCGGTCCTTGGCAAGCCGGATGCGTCCGATGAGCTGGCTATCTTCGTGGACGGCGTAGTCGTCGGGGCCGATCTGGCGACGAGTGAGCATCAGGCTAATTTATCATCGAAGCACGTTGAAGGTGCAACTGTTCCAGAGAGCCTCGGCATTCTTCCGGTCGATCTCTTGTGAGTCCTCGATAGAAAAGCTCTTGCCGTTGACCCAGCAATATAGGCGCTCGATGATCGGTATCGATGCTTTCAAAAGCTCTGTTTCGTCGCCGTATTTCATCGGCTGAACTGGCCCGTGCCTCTCTCGGCGCGTGGCCTCCAACGAGTGAGCAAGATGCTTGTCGCGGATATTCATCACTGAGGCCAGCCTCGGCGATGCAATGATCGCGCGACAGTCGGCTATTGCCTGCCTCAATTCTCGCTTGGCTTTCGCCGCCTGTTCGCTGCCGAACTCGCGTTCGCTTGCCGCTATCGCTTCGCGTTCGAGCGCGGCAAGGTCAGAATCGGTGGAGGGGTTGCCAATCCGCGCGGTTTTCCCGCTCCAATATTTCAGGTTATCGTTGCCGAGTTGCTCGATGATTTCGCTGTCATCGATCAGCTCGATGACTGTCGGAATGTTTTCTTTCTGGGGATCAGCACCGTCCCACAGTGCGCAGAGCCTGACAATCTCGATCTGGTGCATGCTGCGCTGAAAAACCTCGAAAGCGTTAGCTGCAAAAGAGGCCGGAATTTGCGAGGCGAGCGTCGGTGAGTACACCACGAACGAATTATTTGCGTGCAGCTCGATGACATATAGGAAGTGATCGAGGAGCCTGTTCATCTTAGCCTTGGCCTGATCGATCCTTTCCGCCTTTGTCAGCTTCCCCAACCATTTTATATCGGCGATTAGCGCTTTCTCACCCTGCTCCTAGACTTCACCCGAATGCCTTTTCTATTGTACGGCCTCTACTTGCCAGTCATCAAAGTCCTTGGTGATGTGGACGCGGTAAACAGGCGCGTTGCCGTCGCTTAGGTCGAGATGAACGACATTGTATGCATAAGCGCCATCCGTCACGCCGTGCAGGCCGATCACCCACACGGTTGCGAAATAGAGCGGGATGGGCAATGCCCGCGCGACCTTGTTTGGATGCCATTCACCTGCGTCAGCATCAACAAACACGACCAGCGTCTTGCCCGACGCGTAAGCCGCGCCACCCTTGTTTCGCTTGTCATCGATGGCTTTCAGGATAAGTGCTTGCAGGTCGGCATTAGGGCCGCCGCTCTGGCGCGGAACAATGACGTGTTCGGCCGGCAAGCTCTCGCCGGTGTTTTCGTCGTGCAGGATGCCGTCACCGCCGATGGGGTCCTTTGTGCTCGCGACTGACAAGCTGCGTCCATCATCAATCGCATTGGCGGTGGCGCACAGCAGCCAGTTGGCCACCGCCTCCCGTGAACGCATGTCGCCGAAATTCTGAAATGGCTTCCCGGTCTGAAGGTGGGTCGCGTCCTTGATATAAGGCTCAAGCGTCTTGAGCGCGACTGCCATACTTTTGAATTTTCTGACAGGTATATTTATCACCAGGCCTCATCCATCACCCGCGTCATCGCTGGACGCTGCCGATTCTTTACCTTGATCCAGTCTTCGACCTACCACCCTGATACGGCCGGTCGCACCGCTTCGATACCAATCCTTCCAGCCCCATCCGACAGGCGGCGCTAAACGGGTCCGGCCCGATCTCGCCTTGTTCGAATGGCGCAACGAAAATGCCGTCCGGTCGCCGCGCCAGCAAGCGCGCAAGATTGGTCTTGCGCATCGATAGCGGCAGTCGGCGCAGGTCCTCTCCGTCGAGCGCCATGATGTCGAAGGAGTAGAGCTGCACTTGGGCATCATGCTTGCGAGAGTGCAGCCCATTGAAGTCGGCGACGCTATCAACGCCGAGCACCACGGCCTTGCCGTCAATGACGAACTGCCGGTACCGGTTCTTGCGTGCCGCCTCGGCGATCCATGGATAGCGGTCGGTCCAATTGTAGCCGCCACGGGTGATCAGGCGCACACGGTCACCGTCGCGCTCCAGCCGCAGCCGGTAGCCGTCGTATTTGATCTCGTGCAGCCAGTCGGGGCCGATGGGGACGCTGGCGGATTTGCTCGGAAGGCAGAAGTCGAAGGTGCGCATGGTCTGCCGGGAAGATAGGGCGAAGGGGCACAGATTTCGAGCCCAATCGGGTGGCGTCCGCCCGCCGCAAAGAACCGGCTAACCGCGCCAAGGCCGCGCCGGTCGTCACTTCATAGCTGCTCAGGTGTGTATTCGGCCTGCGACTCGCGATATGCCCAAGAGTTTCCCGCCTCCGCGCGAATTGACAGGTGAAGCTTGTCGAATCTCCCCTGCGCGAGGATGGGCCACCCGTCAGCGATGGCCCGGATTTCAGCCCGCCGATCACTATCGAATCTACCGAGCACGTCTGGATCGGCGACAATGGCCGACATCCCCTGCTTCACTGCGCTCCCGCCCGTACCAAAACGGCGAGCGTAGCGGTCCAGAATGTCCAGCAGCTCTGCATAGGTCTCAAGAATGATCGCCCGTCGTATGGGACGAAGGTCAGCCGCCAAAACCCTTCTAAGCTGAATACGCGAGTTCGATTCCCTTCACCTGCTAAAACGTGTCACCGCGCAGAGAGGCTAACCCGAAACAGGGCCGTGAACTTAGCCAGAACGGTTTGCTACCATTTTGCTACCCAACCACGCGGGATGAGCAAGGATGAGAGACTAGGTCCGGCGGCAGACTTGTCGCAAAAAGCCGTATAAACAAGGACTTTGGGATATTCGCGACGTTGCGAAACTTCTTTGCCCCTTTAGGGTTTGAAATGGGAAAAATTCGCCTTATCGCCCATTGCTCGCTTTATCCGGGTTGGCAGTCCCAAGTGATTGATTTGTTTGGAAAGTAGCCTTTCCCTAGGGAGCGCCAGCGTTTTCAATAAGTTATGCACAATGAGCCAAATCACCCATCCCATGGGTAAGCACTGGGTAAGCAGGCCTACCGGCTTGTATTTGGAAAAGCGCATCGCGTCGTTCCGCTGCGCTAGGGAATTGTCGTCGCAATCTTTTGGCTAGTCGACTGTCGGGTACACGGCCCTCGCCGATACTTTCGTTTCCGGATCGGTTGAAGCCCCGAGCAACTCCATCTCGAGGCTGGGAATCTCGGGCATGGCCTTGCCGGCGATGCCCTGCAGATCGCCCACCATTCCGACCGTAGAGTCGACAACCGCCAGGATCTGGGCCTCTCGCTTCGACCACTGCTTGCCCATAACCCCTCGTAAACCCATGTCCCGCATCGGTCGCGATACCGTGCAACGGGCCACGTCGAAGCCTTCGCGCTTGAGCTGTCGCCAGATCTTGCGCACACCGTAGACGGAGAAGTTCTGATCGAAGACGGGCCGAACTTGCCCCGGGGGTACACCCCACGGCCAATGGATTTGATCGTGTGCTCACGTATTTGGATCAGGTGCTTCGCAACGGCAAATAAGCGCGCGACAATCGTCCGAGAAGGCAAGCCAGCGGTCCTGAATTTCAAACAGATCAGGACCCTCCGCGCAGAGTGGGACGAATCTCGGTCCGCCATATCACTGTGCACCTGACGACTTCAGGCGAAGAAGTCCGCGCCGCTTTGCGGGAGCTTCACAAACGTGCCGCTCTCATGCAGCTCCAACCTGCCGCGGGATATCGCCAGCTCCGGGCCGGCGTGTATTCCGCCGGCGTGCCCTTGTCGCCGAACAGAAACGGGCCATTGATCTTCTCGATATAGATCCGGCCCTCTTGGATGGGTTCGAAGGCCTGAGCGCGCTCCATGAGGCGGCGCGCGGCCTTTTCGGGATCGGCGCCGGGGACCGATGGCCGACGAGAGTTTGACAAGCTGAAGCGAGTCCTACTCCCAGGCGATGCCATTGTGGTGACCAAGCTGGATCGGCTGGCCCGCTCTAGCCGCGACCTGCACAACATCCTGCATGATCTGGGGGAACGTGAATGCGTCTCGCTGGGCGAAGCCTGGTGCGATACAACGAACAAGTTCGGTCGCCTCATGATGACGATCATGTCGGGGATTGCCGAATTCGAACGCGAACTGATCCGGGAACGCTGCGAGGAAGGCATCGAACGCGCTAAGCGCAAGGGCACCAAGTTCGGCCGGCCCTCAGCACTGGACGCCGGCCAACGCCGACGCATTGCCGAGCGCTATACCGCTGGCGAGACGACGGCAGAGTTGGCGCGCGAGTACGGCTGCGGCGAAGCGACGATCTGGCGCGCGCTGCAATAGCAGTCGGATCGATGCTGGGCTGGCTCACGGCCGACTGGTTCAAACCTGGCTCTCGTCAGCCATTTCGCCATTAAACAGAAACTCAAAGATCACGACATCCGCGTCCCGATCTTCGGGATGGGCCGCGTAGTGGCGATCCAGCGCTTGATCCGGATCCTCTTCATAACCACGCCGAACCTTCACGACCTTGAACGGACGCCGATGGCTCCAACCCTCAATCTGCTCAACCGCTCGGGAGAATCATAAACGACCGCCGTCATGCAAGTGATCAAAACAACCGTGGCCTTACCCATTTCGCCTTGAACGGCTCCTGCCGAGAAGTCGGCGCGGGTGCTTTCGCTAGCTTAGTTTAGTTGCCATTCGGCCCCGGCGGGAGGGTGCTCTGTGGGCACAATGGAGAGCAGCATGAGCAAGGGCCTCGACAATCGGCACCGCAACAAGGATGGCGAAATCAGCAGCAAACACGGAGCCACCCTTGTCCGCACGCTGCGTAAAATTTACAGACAAGGTTTTGCCGCCGGGTATCCGGAAACCGCGCAACTAAGTGAGGTAATGCTTCAACTCAATGAGACTTCGTTAAGCCAACTCCGCCGCGATTACGAGACGCATCATTTAAAAAACAAGATCGCTCATGTATCGAAATAAAGGCACCGACTTGTCGAACTGGGGCTGAAGGTGAAGGCACCAAAATGAACCAGGTGAATGCCCGGCGCGAGATTATTCGGGAATGGCGTTCGCTTCCGAAGGAGCTGAGACAAACGGACGAACAAGCCGCAGCGTTCGCGATGCAGATAAAAGACAAATACAAATTCTCTAGCGATAGCGCAGACTCATATCAAACCGTCATGGGTTGGCTGCTGAGTTACCTATCGCTTACGCGCAGGCCTGGAGTGAAAGACAGCGGAGCGCCCGTGGCTACTTTCTTTCGCGGGTGATGACCAACTCTAGTTCGCTGACTACGTAAGCGCTGTTGCCATCGTCAGGGATTCGGATAGCCCTTCCACAACCACTCCAGCGCCGCCGGCAGGGTTTGCGCAACCGTCGGGCGGTCGACATGCTTGGCGTTGCGCGCGAACAGGAACTGGTAGTGGTAGCCCTTCTCCGCCAGCACCTTCGCCATCAATTCGGAGGACAGCGTCCAGTCGTGCATGCCATCGGGGATCGTCGGGTTGGGATAGAACAGGTCCTGATCGCCCATCTCGAACCAGTAACGGATCGGCTTGGTGGGCGCGCTGGGGATCAGCGGCACGCCGGGCGGCTCCGACGGCATGAGCACACCCTCCTTGACGATGAGGTTGGGACCGGCGGGGCCCGCCCATGGGCTGTGATATTCCCACGCGCCGCCGCGCAGCGCCGGATTGTACGGCCATTGCTGGTTCACCATCGTCGGCGAATAGGCCAGCACCCGGTGATAGAGTTCGGGATGAAACCACGCTATGGTGAAGGCCGCCGTGCCGCTCGAGCTTAGTCCCATGGTCGCGCGGCCCTCGGGGTTCTTGGTGAGTTTTACGCCGGCATTCTGCTCTACGAGCGGCAATACCTCGCGCTCGACAAACTGCGCATAGGTCCCCGACACCGTGTCGTATTCGCGCCCGCGCTGGGCACCCTGCGCGTCCTGCCCGCCATTGCCGATCTGGATCGAGACCATCGGCGGCACGCGGCGCTGCGCGATCAGATTGTCGAGGGTGGTGTTCATGTCCTTCCAGGCCATCGAGCCACCGTCACCCAGCACGATGAACGGCGCCTCCGTGCCGGGCACATATTGCGCCGGGACATAAACCTCGATCGTGCGCGTCCAGGTGCCGGGATGGCTGGTTGTGACGATCATGTTTGACTTGTCGCCCGGCGCCGTCGTCGCGATCATGATCGAGCTGTTGCCGCAGCCCGCCACATCGTCGCGGATCAGGCCAGGGTTGTAGATCACGCTGTCTTTCGACGAGAGGGTGAACGACGTAACCTTGCCGCGCGGCACGCCCTCCTTCGCCACCGTCTCAGGCGCGGGCGCATGCGTCGGGCCGATGATGAAGTTGCCCTCAGCGCCGGCCGGCGGCAGCGTGCCGTCGGAAAGCTCGGTTGCGCGCGGATAGTTCGGGTTGGACGGATCGCGCGTGGGTGGCGCCGTCTTGAAATCGAGGCCTGTGGCGTCGATGAAGAAGGGCGCCGTCTTGTCAGAGGTGTTGGCGCCGGGGGGGACGGCCATGTTCTGGGTGACGCAGGGCGATTGCGCGAGGGCGGCAGGCATGAGCGAAACGGCAGGGATCAGCGCCCCCGCGAGGACAGCCAACAATTTGCGCATCGTCTTCTCCCGGCGAAGACGAGTCTCATTGGCTCGCCTTTACGGGAACTATGACGAGCGGCCGGAGAACGGTCAAGCATGGCCCCTAATGGCCGTCATACTCCGAAAGCGGAGTATCCAGTGACGCCCCGGCGCGGGGTATCGCAGACGACATTAAGCGCTCAGGGATCACAACGGTGCCGAGGGAGCCGCATCGCGACCCTTGATCAGGTCCAGTGCGAGGGCATCGATCGCCTGCGTCCCTCGAGGCGGTCGGGATCAGCGTCACGGCCGTGTCGGCCGATTTTACTTGTCGGTGCCAAACTTCCCGCGACTTCGTGCCTTGGCGCTTTTTGGACGCCGGCGAGCTGAGCGTGCGGACGGTCTCGTTATTGCTGGCGTCCAAAAACCAGCACAATAGCCGACATGACGGTTGTGGTTTAGCATCGTCGTTTTTGCGCATCGCGTCCCAGAAGCGCCGGGCGTCGACCTCATGCGCAAAACCAACGACGATATCGTCGGCATACCGCACATCATCATTCCGCCCGTGGCCTCGTGCCGTCGCCAGCGCTCGGCCCATAGGTCGAACACATAGTGCAGGTAGACGTTGGCGAGCAGTGGCGAAATTACCGACCCCGCCCCGTCCCCTTTTCACTGATTGTGACGACCCCCACGCCCGCCTTGAGCCATTTCTGGATCAGGCGGATGATGCGTGGATCGGCGATCCGATGCTTCTGTCGGTGTCCTGCTCGACGGCGCGTTCGGCAAGGCACCCGTTGACGCAGGGGTGTCTTGTCAGGGCGGAGCGCCCGCTCCGAGTGCCCAGGCGACGGGTTGCAAGGCCGGTTTCACGTCGCGCAGGGCTGGAACAGGGGTATCCAGCCCGCCTCTGATGTGGTCGAGAAACAGGACTATACCGCTGTTCGGGATGTCGTTGATGTTGCAGCGGTAAAGGTCATTTGTCAGGGGTTGCCGCATGCGACGGGTCGGCCGCACATGATCCAGATCAACGCCGCCCGCTCGACTGTCGCCAAAAGTGGTGCATGCATTTGACCCAAGACCGGGCTTTCAACATCGAAGTGGCCCTGGTCTTCATGCTGTCGCCAATGGATCTGCTCGTCCTGTCTGCTGTTTTCACCAAGCAGATAGCAGGATGTAGGTGATCAGAGCGACGCTGAGAACGATGGTCGCCAGGACAGACATCCGCTGGATCTGTTGGTCGAGCGTTGGTAGAGGCGGCACATGAGAAACATCGTGGACGAAGCCGGCGAGATCATCGCGATAGCAACGGATGACCATACGCTCATCGGTGGCCACCACCGCCTCGCGGTGGCGGCCAGCCTCGGTAAAAAACTGTTCTGGCAAGATACCGGCGAACCTGTGAAGCTTAATCCCTTCTTCGGGGGAAGTTCTCATCGAAAGACAGCCTGATGCGCAGTCCAACTTGACGCGACTGGCCGAACGTCCGGTCGAGGCGCATCACGTCGATGCTGCCGACCATTCCTCCTCGCGTTCCAGCCGCACCGCCTCGCACGTCGGGTTCTTCGACTTGAGCCACGTCCTCGACCGCCCGCAGCGATAGGGTGCATCCGTCCGCTTCGACACGATGCCCTCCAGCCCCATGCGGCAGACCTGCTCGAAGACGGTTGGCCCGTCACCCGTCACATGCTCAGTGAACCGGATGGCGCGCCGCTTGGCCTTGCCGATCAGCTTGGAGCCGGCGCTGGCGCTTAATCAACGGCAGTTCGCGCAGGTCGTTGCCGTCATGCTCGATCAGGTCTTACCGATTAAGCACGGTGGCAGGTTGGCGAGCCGGGCTTCTACCTGGCCGCGTGACCACTTCTGCCACAGCACGATTGCGCCGCGCTTTCGTGGCCCACGATGTGGAACGAGTTCTTGCCGATATCGATGCCTATCACGGCGATGCTGAGCTGAGTTTCTGAGACATGGCGTGCTCCTTGTCTTGGGCGCCCCTTGCCAGCTTGTCATGCTGGCAGGGCCGGAGCACGGCCGGACCATTCCATTAGCGGACCTCAGCTCAGCTGCTCGCATAGCGCAAGTCCTGACGGATCAGACGCGATCACGCGCTCATCCGCTGAGCCGCATTGTCCAGATAGGCGGCGAGATGCGCGCTGAGGTCGCGCGCGTCATCGCCGGCGCCATCGATCAATGCTGACTTCCGACGCCGCAGGAACTGCATCCCCATGAGGTAGACGCCCGGCGCCGGGACAACGCCGCCGTCATGCGTGACGTAGCCTTTGCGGTCGAGCACCGGCAGCTCCAGCCAGGAATAATCCGGCCGATAGCCGGAAGCCCATATGATGGTCCTGATCCCGCTCTTGACGAGGTCCATGCCGAGCGGGGGCGCGTCCTCGACGCGGGTCGGCGGCAGCCGATCGGGCGTCGCCACCGCGCCGTCGAGGCCGTTCGCGCGCGCCCATTCATCGAGGAGCTCGAGCAGCCTCCGCATCTTGAGATCGGAAAGCGCGCACATGTTGCGCAGCGAGCCGGAAAATTGCGCCTTGCCGTCCTGTGTGATGCCCGCGAGACGGCCGGTAAGCTTTACACCAATGTCGGAGAGCGCATTGAGGTCGAGCGTCGAGCGGTCCGGCGTGCCGGCAAGCTGCAGCGAGGGAACGCGCCGCGCCCGCACGACGTCGTCCACCTGGTCATAGCGTTCGTCGAGCACGCCTGCGGCGTCCATCCACCATTCCAGATCCTTGCCGCGATAGATGCGCGGGGCCCGGATATGCTCGCCGACCGCGAGCGTGACTGGCCTTCCCGAGCGCTGGAGCTCGTGCGCGATCTGTGTGCCGCTCGAGGACGCGCCGACGACGAGAACGCCACCGTCGGCGACCTGAGCCGGATTGCGATAGGATTGCGCTGTCAGCGTCGCGACCGACGGCGGCACGCTCGCCGCAAAGCTCGGCACCTTCGCGGTGTTGCACGCACCCGAGGCAATGACGACGGTGCGGCATCGCCAGTCGCCGCGATCCGTGCGCACGAGGTACCCCGCGCCATCGCTGCGCACGGAGGTGACGGTCGTATGCGTTCGCACCGGGGCCGAGATCGATTTCGCATAGCCTGCGATGAAGTCGACGATTTCCGGCAGCGTCCGATAACCATCGGGATCGCTGCCCGTATAGGTGAATCCGGGCAGCCGGCTCTGCCACTTGGGCGTGAGCAGCCGCAGCGAGTCCCATCGCTCGGTACGCCAGCTCTGCGCGACTTCGCCGCGCTCCAGCAGGACATGGTCGATCGAACGCTCCGCGAGGCAGCGGCTCATCGCAAGAGCCGCGTGCCCCGCACCGACAATGACGGTGGTGACAGCGCTCATCGGGCCGTCTCGGCAAGATAGTGGTCGCTGCCGCGATCAGTTCACCACGACGGTAACGTTCGTCGGATTGGTCACGATGTCATAGACGGCCGAACGCTTCTGCGATTGCGCAACCAGCGCCTCAATGTCCTCGGGCTTCGCGTCGGCATCGATCTTATATTTCACCGTGATGCCCTTGAAGCCGTTGCGCACCTCGCTGTCGATGCCGAGGATGCCGGCAAGGTCCATGTCGCCCTCGATGGTCGCGGTCACGGACTTCAACTGGATGTTCCGGTTCTGCGCGACCGCCGCGACGCCTGCGGTGAGACAGCTTGCCAGTCCGACCAGGACGAACTCCACCGGCGTCGCGCCCTTGTCCTCGGAGGCGAAGACCTCCGGATGATCGGCATCGAAGTTGAAGGTGGTCTTGCGGTGCTGCTCTTCGCCGAGGCCGAAGAAGCTTTCGACGGTCGAATGGCTGTGGGTGCCGTTCTTCCACTCGCACGCCGCGCGCCACTTGAACTGCGCGGCCTCCGGAGCCTTGGTGAGAGCGTCGCGCGCGTCGAGCAAAGCCTGAACGTTGACGCCATTGCTGACAGTTGTACCGTTTGCCATGATGTGTCTCCCTGTTAATATCCGTGCGGTTGAGTTACTAATCCCGCGGCAATTTCGTTGCCGTGCGATCAGAAGTTCTGAAAGAGCTAGACAAGCGAAACCTCGATTGCCAGCGGCGGCCGCTCCCTGAGGGTGCAGTCCACGGTCGATTGCGTCTCGGCGATTTCGGCCAGATCACGCAATTGCTGATCAAGGACATTTTCCGCCCCGATCTCAATCGACATTCGCAGACTACCGAGCGCTGTCGAAACTCCATCGATGCCCGTCATTCCGCGAGCGTCTGTCTCACTGTGTACGGTCACCTTGAGCGATCTCAGGGTGATACCGAGGCGAGCAGCACGCATGGCGATCGACGTAGCAGTACATGAAGCCATAGAAGCTCGTAGCAGCCAGCCGGGGTTCGGCCCACTCGCATCACCTCCCATGGCAGGCGGCATGTCGGTGATGACCCTCTCCCCATGGGGCCCCGTGACTTCACACCGCAGTCCATTCTGCCACGTTGCGCTCGCCGGCGGGTTCGACTTCTTGGCTGCCGCCGGGCGTTCGAGGAAAACACGGTGTAGTCTTTCCAATGACTCGCGCACGCGCGAATTTGACATGGTCCGATCCTCCCAAATGGACGTACCGAACTGTTCGTCCGGCGAAAGGGGTTCACTTCGTTCCTGCAACGACAACGAATTCTCCCGGTATCGAATAGTGGTCGCTAATCAGATAGGCCTTGAGGGACTCGAGATATTCCTTGCGCGCTTCTGACTTCGTGTCGGGCGAAAAGTGACTGTAGGCGAGCGCCACCGGTCCGCCGACGAATGCCGCATCACAGGCTTCGTCGCCCGTGGCGTATTCGAGTCGTGTCTCAAGTCGCCTCTCGACAATGTCGCCAAACCCGGCAGCGCTGAACGCATGCTGCAGGTTCTGGGCTGTGCCAAGGCGAAAGAACATTGGGCAAACCTCCGATTGGACACGCGCATCAACGATGGGGAAAATTTCCGCCCACCCACACTTGCTCCGCTGGCCCCAAACGGCGCATACGGCGCGCCCTCCCGGCCGCAGCACTCTATGGAAGTCGCGTATCGCCTTCTCGGGATCAGGCACGTACATCAGGCCTAGAGCGCAAAGCACGACGTCGAATGAATTGTCGCCGAAGGTCGACTGCTCGGCCTCCATGCGTTCGAACTGAGCATTTGCGATTCCCCGACCGGCCGCGATGTCTCGCGCGGTGAGGACCATCTGCTCAGAAATGTCCGTGCCGACAATCACACCACTAGGCACAATCGCGGCGGCAGCTCTGATGGTCACAAGCCCCGTGCCACAGGCAACGTCCAGAACCTCGCCCCCGGGCTCAAGGGCGGCCAAATCGAGTAGGGTGGACTGTGCCGGTTCGAGTTGGGTTTGCCACGAACGTTCATAATACGAGGCGGCCTTGTCCCATCCGTACCGTTGCACGCGTCGTTGCAGCTTAGCGTCCATCTTCATCCTCTCGATGAGGATCGTCGCAATCGGCAGGATGGAGGATGCGCCCGAAATAGGTCTAAGTGTTTGAGGATAGCTTGATTTGTCCCTGAGATTGCCCTGATTATTCGCTGAGGACGCGGCCGATTTCCAAGGCGATTGGGGGTACTCGTGCGGTTCGACTGCTACGAATCGCGGATGACCCTGGTGGCCGGATCGGAACCTACGTCGACAGATATCAGGATCTGCGCAGTTCCGGCGAAACCGTCATCATCGACGGCCTCTGCGCCTCCGCCTGCACCATTGTTCTCGCGCCATCCCGCACGACCGGATCTGTGTGACCTCGAACGCGACGCTCGGCTTCCATGCCGCCTGGGATTTCGGTTCCAATGGCCGGGCGATTACCAATCCCGAGGCGACCCAGCTGCTTGTACTCGATGTATCCGTCGCAGGTGCGGCGCTGGATCGCGCAGCGGGGCGGGCTCAGCCCGCACATGATCTTCCTCAGGGGCAAGTAGCTCCAGGCGATGTACACGCCTTGCTATCTGGACGCGCAGGCCAGCACGCCGCGGTCCTTTATTACCCCGCCTCGCTTGCGAGAAGGGGCGGAGGCCGCCTTCGGCGACCGTCCCTAGAGCAGGTTACATGGTGCCGTCGCATTGGCGCGCCCGAGGGGGAAGATGACATGCGGCGGCAGCGGTGCGCGGTGCGCCTGACGAAGCGGCCCTTTGTTTCGCGGGGATGCGTCATGACGCGCCCCCTGTTGTCTGGAAGCCGAGTCGGACCATCGCATTCCTGACCGAGACCGCGTCCAAGGCTTGCCGCTCCAGCTCTTGATGCCGCGGCGGTCGAGTTCGGCGGCAATGGCGCGGAGCGACTGACCTACGCATCTGAGCGGCAGGGCGGCGCGGTGCGCCAACCGATCTGGCGACGCGGCGCAAGATCGACGCCGAGCCGTAACACGTACGGGCGGTCGAGCTATTCCGTCCAACTATGCCATGAGCTACAGTCTGGCGTGAGACACTGCAGCTTGGTTCTCTGCCCATTTATGACCCTCGTGCGAATCGCCAAGCGGCTGGTTCCGGCAATCCGGCCGGCTCGGAATCCTTCCCGGAATCCGTCCCGAAATCCGCGCCCGCGAATCGCCGCGCCATGAAACCGACCGCCATTAAATCGAGCGGCGTGAGAACCGCCTCTACCGAAGCCGCCACCTCCATGGAAACCACCGCCGCCGAGGCCGCCGTGGAAACCACCACCAAAGCCGCCCATGCCGCCGTGCATGCCCCCACCGAAGCCACCGCCCCCGCCGCGCGCCGACACAACGTCGGGTGCAAGTATTCCAAGCACCGCGGTCGCCAACAACGCGATCGTGACTTTACGGAACATGACTAACCTCCTCTCGCAAGAAGGATTGCGTACACCGCTCGGCGCGTTATCTTCACTTGCCGCGCTCGGGCGCCGCTTCACGCGGCCTGATTCCAACCGGCTGTCACGTGACAGCCAATCACGCTAACCCCGCTCGATCCTCGAATAAAATCAACTTACTTCAATGGGGTGGTTCCGGTCCGTTTTTGGAAGCGCCCCCTCCCCAACGGACTGCCTGTCGGACCAATGTCTGCACTCGACGGAAGATGCGGCCACCAAGCAGGAAGCCCGGTTTGACCCTATGGTCCGGCCGCGCGTTGCAAGAGGTTTTGTCAACCTGGCAGATGCGGTCTTGCATCAATGTATCCGGCCTCTGATTGGAGCGTGTGGCGCTGGACGAGCCAAGATCTTGCGGCCGCGATCGATTTATTTGCTGGTATTGGCGCACAGGAATAAACGGCGGCGCAGTCAGTGCATTGGCCGAGGTCGTGAAAGGATAATCGCGAGACGTGAGGGTGTTGGGCTGAATTCTGGGCCTTGTGCGAGTACTGCCTACTTGGCCTTCGCGTTCGGCCGCTGAGTGACCTTCCGTCGCGCCGCGACGTACCTCCTACCACGCGCTGCACACAATGGCACTAAGTCCAATGGCGTGGCCACTGTCCGGCGAATTGTGGATCCATCACGGGCCGCCAAAAGGAGATCGCGTCATCATTCACATTTCACCTGTGAAGGCGAGTTCAGGACGATCTCTGGCTTCCCTTTGTAAGGTTGGACTTGGCCTGTGATAGCGCACGTCTTTCCCGCAACGTTAGGCAAGACAGAAAAGACGCCCGCGCTTTTGGATGGTATCCAGCCGGTGAAGGCTTGGTTAGGATACGTTCCGCCCATATTAAGAAACCTGTTTCCCCGCCCTGATGTCGTATCAGCCGAGACAACGCCCTTCACGCTAACCAACTGGCCATGAAAGTTGGGAGCTTCTTCAGGCGGGATCGTTTTGACCGGGGCTTCTGCGAAGGCCGCGGGGACAACCCCCATCAAGGCAAAAAGTAGGGCAACCGTTTTGAGCATTATTGTCCTCATCGATTGTGTTCCTTCGGAATTATGAATTGACATTTGACGCTTTCGAGCAGGAGCACGCGCTCGATGTGCTCGACCCTTGCCTGCTCGAACGTGCCAGGCGGGCAGCCCTGTGGCCGTCGACGGGGCCGACTGGGGTCGCGACGCATACGTGGTTGTTGATCTCCTCCACGAAGGTACCGACTACCTTCGCTACTTCAGGTGCCGGGCGCGGGTTGCGTGCCCCGACCAACTGGCTCACCTGATAGCGGCTATGCTGCCCGACACCGTTCACAGAGGTCGTCGAAGTAGCGTTAGGCCCTTTGTATTGTGTTAGCCGACCAGCGAGCTCGAGCGTCGCGATCGTTCTCGCGGATCGAGTAGATGTGCGATTTGCCATTGACTACGTTCCGCCAGTAGGACGCGACACAATGATGCATGGCAGCACCTTCCACGCGCAGCGCCCTTCCAGTCTGCACCGCAACGAAGTTACGCCGCCATATTCCCAGAGTGATGGCAGTGGCGTGTGTAGTCGATCAGTCTATCGAGCGGCGCACTGGTACGTTCAACCCATTCGGCCACGGCCAAGTCTGCGTGCCGCTGCTTTTGCTTTTCGGCGCGGGCCCGCTTCACTTCACCGTAATCTGGAGGGTCGTCCTTATCGAGGTTCCAGTACTGAAAAAGGCTTCCTGGGAAATCAAGTGAACGCGCGGTCAGCATCAACGTCAGCGGGCAAAAGTAGCGACGCGTTACTATTCATTCCGACCGCTCCCGCTCCGCTCCAGCAAGCGCTCTTGCCTGCTCCAGAGCGATCTCGCCCGTGACGCAGAGCACAGTCTCGGACCAGCCGGACCAATAGGCTGGGGCCTGCTCAGCGAGAGGGGGTATCGCAATGAACTTCTCGACTGCATTGGTGGAACGCATCATTGTTGCGGTCGATTATTTCATCAGCCGTCCGATTTCTGGCGCCTGGGAATCGGTTTGTCGAGACGCGCTCCGGTATGAGCGGCAGCAACCACCGCCCGAGGAGGATTACGGCGGCGGTGACATTTGCGAGTTGGAGGAGACACCTTCCACGGAGGACGATCAGCCGCGCGAATAGAGAGCGCCGCGCCTGCGCATCTCGCCGAACGTGATTTTCTGGGACCTCACCCCGCGATCAAAGTCTGTGCGCCGCAAGTTTTCGGATCCTAGCGGCTCGAAACCATCGCGACTGCCTTCTTAGGATGCGGCGGTTGAGGGGGGCCGATGGTTTTCCAGATAGCTGTTGCCACCGCTAAAGCGGTAAGAACAGTAGATACCGCCGGAGATCGCTGGGGGCGTCGCGGCGGTCCGCCCGGAAACTGTAAACGCCGTCACGCACGGCCGCTACAGCGCTCCAGTGCGACAGAGCGGCGGACGGCTCAGATGCCGTCTACGGACTATGCGGCGATCTGCGAAAATATCAGGAAAAAGGTTTAGCGACCCCGCGCATGTACCGGCGCAGGTCAATGCTGACTTCCAAACAAAACCACTAACATACCGAACCCGACCAACCCGCCGATCACCAAACCAATTATGGTTCCGATTTTCTCGCTTTTAGCCTGAGCTTGTGCCAGTTGAGCCGAGGATGGGTGGGAACGGTTATTGCTGACTGTTCGTATCGAATTCTGCTTTGTTGGTTGGCGGTGGAGCCACAAGAAGGCGTCCGCATAGCTGCTCTCGGTTTCGTGAGTCCTTGCGTGAGACCCCTCACGGAAGAGCTGCGACCAACTTGCAAGCATTGACGACCTTTTCGGGTACAGCAGGAGAATTGCAATGGCTCCACGTCTGGCTCTTCTGGCCCTCGTCATGGCATTCGGCCTGTCGGTCGCGTTTGCGGCGGTGACGACCGTGCGGCAGGTCACCTCGCACGCAACACATGGGGTCGCCTTTGGCCATGGATTAATTGCTACCATTCCGGCAGGATAGGGACAACGGTGGCGCCGTGCCTGATCGGGATGGAGGGCTTGCGTCGGCGCCCATCATCTCAGCCGCAAGCTGCAGCTACTCGGCCACAATGCCCGGCTGATGCCGGCCAAATACGTGCGGCCGTATAGCAAGGGACAGAAGAACGACTTCCGCATGCCGCGCGCGCGAGCGGCTGGTTAGCCAGCGTACCGGCATCATCAATCAGATCCGCGCCTTCCTGCTCGAGCGGAGCGTTGCGGTCCGGCAAGGGTTGCGTTTCCAGCGCGCCGAGCTGCCAGGCATCCTGGCGACGCGAACCGATGTCTTGTCGCTCCGCATGGTGCGCATCATCGAAGACCTGTCAGCAGATTGGCGTCGCCTGGATGCGCGCATCGAAGGTCTCTCCGGCGAGATTGAAACGCTCGCCCGTCAAGATCAGCACTGCCAGCGGCTGATGACGGTCCCCGGCATTGGCCCCATCATCTCGAGAGCGATGGTGGCCGCGATCGGCACCGAAGACGTGTTCTCCAAAGGCCGTGACTTCGGCGCCTGGTCGGGCTGGTACCGAAACAGATCTCGACGGGAGACCGGACAATCCTTGGCAGGATATCAAGGCGCGGCAATCGCTATTTGCGCAGCCTGTTCGTTCAGGCGGCTTGGGTCGTGCTGGTCAAGCGGGAGTGCGAGTTGATGCAACTGAGCGCCGCGTTTTTGCTGATGAGCCGCGCCGCGGTCGTCGACTTTCGTACGGCAGGTGAGGTCGGGCCGCATCGTCGCCGCGCCGGACGTCTTCCCGAAGGAGCCGGTCGATCCGGCGAATCCGTGCGCTCGGTGGATGGGTTGTTGTTGTCGGCGCATCGCACGGGCGGATGATCGAGGCGTTGCATCAGATCGGGCGTATGACCGTGCAGACGCGGAACCGATTTTGCGTGGGCTGCCACCCCAGCTATGCCGGCGCGCCGATCCCGCAGTTGCTGGCCGCCTGCGCAGCATGCCAGCGGGAACGAGATGAAGCGCGGCGCCGACGTCGAGCCCGACAGTTGAAGTCCGCTCAGCACTTGTGGCGCTGCATCGAAATTGACCGTTTTTTGAAACTGCCGTAGGCTTTGCACCAGATTGCTTGCTTTGTTGATCGTGAGGCGGGCCTCGCCAACGCAACGTGATAGCAGGCGGACCTGTCGGGTCAGGTTTGGGAGCCGCAAACAAAAGGGAATAGGGATGGAAAGCCACATTTGGGGCCTCGAGCCCACGCGCCGCGACTTCATGCTATCGAGCGTCGCTTTTGCCGGTGCGTTATCCTTGCCGGCAGGCTTGCTGGCCGTCAGACAAGCGATCGCCGCTGGCGAAGTCAAGGACGTTCCCCGCAACCGGACCTTGGTTACGGTTCGCGGCGGTACCGACGGCAAGCACACCGAGGCCGAGCTTTGGAGTCCATATGTCATCGGCGCAAATCCACAGCTCGGAGGCAACATCATCTATGAGCCGCTCGCCTTCTACAGCGCCTTTGCCGACAAGACGATCATGTGGCTCGCAGAGAGCTACAAATACAGTCCCGACTACAAAGAGCTGACGGTCAAGACCCGATCAGGGATCACCTGGAGCGACGGCAAGCCGTTTTCCGCAGAGGACGTCGCCTATTCCCTCAACACCCTTAACGAACTCGGCGGCAAGGTGAAATGGGGCAAGGACGTTCAAGAAGTGCTGGAATCCGCAATCGTGGTCGACCCCAACACGACGCTAATCAAGTTCAAGGTGCCGGCGCCGCGTTTCTTCTTCCACATGCTCTCCTACAAATACGATATCGGCCTGCACATCGTTCCCAAACACATCTTCGAAGGGCAGGACTGGCAGAAATTTACCGCTTTCGATCTCGAGAAGGGCTTGCCCGTCACGACGGGCCCCTGGAAGGTCGTGAATGTCTCGCCGACCCAGAAGGTGTTCGACCGGAGGGATTCGTGGTGGGGCGTGGCGGCCGGCGTCGGCAAGTTGCCGGCGGTCGAGCGCATCGTGCTTCTCCCGGACACGGGTGAGCAGCAACTCGCTCAGGGCCTCATCTCGAATGCCGTAGATTTCTCGACCGGATTGCAGGTCGCGACGTTCCCGACCGTTTTCAAAGGCAATCCCAACATCATCACCTTTACGGGCCGCGAGCTTCCCTTCGGCAATTGTGACTGGTGGCCGACTTCGCTCTATCTCAACAACGAGCGGCCCCCCTACAATAATCCGAAGTTCCGTTGGGCGATCAGCTATCTGATTGATCGGCAGACGCTGATTGACGTAGGTTGGGGCGGGTCTTCGAGCCTTTCGCCTCTGCCGATGCCGGACGGTTCAGTTTACAAGGGGTTGCAGCCGTATTTCGACTACGCCAAGCCCCTGCTCGATAAATATCCGACCAACGAATTCAACCCAGCGAAGGGTGCCGCATTGCTTGCCGAACTCGGCTGGAAGAAGGACGGCTCGGGCATGTATGTCGATCCTGCTGGCAAGCCGTATTCGATGGAAATCATCAGCTTCTTCGATTTCCCGTCGGTCGGCCCGGTGCTGGTCGAATTGTTGAAGCGGCAGGGGATCGATGCGACCTATAGCCAGCCGCCGGACATGTTCACCCGCTATTTTGCAGGCGACTACAATGCGGCCATTTTCGGTCACGGCGGAAGCGTGCGCGATCCCTTCGAGACGCTTCGGCTTTACCAATCTTCGTCCGAGGCGATTCCGGGCGGGCATCTCGTCAATCTCGCGCGCTGGAAGAACGCCGATTACGACAAGATCGTCGACGAGGTTTTCGTGACCTCGCCGGAAGACACGGCGAAGATGAAGGAGCTTTGGCTGAAGGCGATGGCCATCTGGTTGCCGGAACTGCCCGATGTGCAGCTCATGCAGTTCTATCACCGGCTGCCGATGAACCTGACCTATTGGAAGGGCTATCCAACCAAAGACAACCCTTACGTCAATCCAGCGTTCTTCCACTCGACGTTTGCGCTTGTACTACATAAACTCGAAGCGACGACGTGACGGCTCTGAAGATGCGGTAACCGGTCCGCTTGCGCGAAGAGGTGAGGATTGCCTGTCTACTATCTCGCCAAGCGGGTCGGAATCTTCTTTTTGATCGTCTGGCTCGCGGCCACGCTCAATTTCTTCCTGCCGCGCATCGCGGGGGATAACCCCGTTGCCCAGAAGGTCATGCAGATGGCCGCCCTCGGCGGCAATCTGCACGCCGGCATGCAGGACATGGTCAAGGAGTATCAGTCGAAATTTGGCATCGATAAGCCTCTCTGGAAGCAGTATCTCACCTATCTCGTCGACATGACCCGGTTCGATTTTGGCTATTCCATCGCCAACTATCCTCGGAAAGTCAGCGACATGATTTTGGACGGACTGCCCTGGACGGTTTGTTTGATCACGGGGACGACGCTGATTTCGTTCGTCATCGGCAACGTTCTGGGGGCCTTCCAAGCTTGGCCGCGCGCGCCGCGTTGGCTGACGGCGATTATGCCGCCGCTGCTTGCGATGAGCGCGATCCCGTTTTTTCTGCTGGGTTTGATCCTCGTCTACGTCGTCGGCTTCAGCCTGCAGTTGGCGCCGCTCTACGGCGGCTACACTGCCGGAGCGATTCCGCAATGGAGCTGGTCGTTTGGCCTCGACGTCGCCTACCACGCCGTTCTCCCTGCGACCGCAATCATCCTAGGTTCGCTCGGCGGCTGGGCGCTCGGCATGCGGGCGATGATGGTGACGACGCAAGGCGAGGACTACGTCACCTTTGCCGAAGCGAAAGGCCTCTCGGATCGCACCCTATTCGTCGACTACGGCATGCGCAACGCGATACTTCCACAAGCGACGGCGCTTGCGCTATCGCTCGGGCAGCTCGTATCTGGCGCTGTGCTCGTCGAGATCGTGTTCGGCTATCCCGGCATCGGCACGTTGCTTTTCCAGGGCATCCGAGGCTCCGATTTTTTCCTCGTGCAAGGAATTGTCTTCCTAGTGATCGTTGCGATCGGCCTTGCGACGCTGATTCTCGACTTGACCTATCCGCTGCTCGATCCGCGCATCGTCCATAGAAACGCGTGATGGGAGCTCATCCTTGAAGCCGCCGAGCAACAGCCGCCATACATGGGCCCTGACGTGGGTGAACTATCTCGCCCGTAACAAGGAGCTGAGCGTTGGGTTCGCGCTTCTGTTGGGCATGATCGCTTTTGCTGTGATCGGCGGGCTGCTCGTGGACCCGCAAAATGCGCGCCCGCTATCGGCGCGCGTTTTGCAGCCACCGTCCTGGGCGCTGCCTTTTGGCAGCGACCGCCAGGGCCGCAACTTGTTCGCGGTGATCACGACGGGCACCTTGCTGACGCTCCGAATCGGACTCATCGCCGGAATTCTCGGCGTCGGCATCGGCGCGGCGATTGCGTTCGTGGCGGCGTATTACGGGGGCTGGGTCGACAGCATCTTGCGCAGCATCGTCGACATCGGACTGACCGTGCCCAATCTCATGATTCTGATTGTGGTGGCGCTCACGCTCCGTCAGGGTATGACGGTCAATGTGATGGCGCTCGTAATCGCCTCGCTCGCTTGGCTTCACCCTGCGCGAACCATCCGGTCCCAGGTTCTCACCCTGAGAGAGCGGGCCTATGTGCAAATCGCGCGGCTCTCGGGCACTAGCGGGCCGGGGATCATCGTGAAGGAGCTGATGCCGAATTTGCTGCCCTATCTCATGGCCTCGCTCGTCGGATCGGTATCCGCTGCGATTCTCGCCTCGATCGGGCTCGATGTGCTCGGCCTCGGCGTCTTCGAGGCGCCGACGCTTGGTATGACGCTTTACTGGGTCAACTTCACCGGCGCGGTGATTAATGGTTGGTGGTGGTGGTGGCTGGCGCCGATCATCGTCGTCGGCATCCTGTTCATCGCGCTGTTTCTGATCTCGATCGGACTGGACGAGATTGCCAACCCGCGCGTTAGGCGTCAGGTCTGAGTTCCGCCGCCGCTTCGGTGGGCGGTTGGGCAAGACTTGGGCTGTCGCCGGGAATCATGATCTCGCCGATATCGGCCCCCGGCACGACATCTTCTTGGCGGTAAAGGAAACAGGCGGCGGCGCGATACCGATCCATGCGAAACATCGGCGGCGTGTTTTCGCGGCAGACCGCCATCGCCGAGGGGCAGCGCGGCGCGAAACGGCAGCTATGCTCCGAGGTCCCCACGCCCTCCGCCGACGGGGCCTCCTCGCCTTTCCAAGCACGATTGGGGTCGGGGTAGGGGATGGAGCCGATCAGCAAGCGCGTGTAGGGGTGTTTGGGGTCGCCCACGACCTTCTCGACGTCGCCGGCTTCGGCGACCAGGCCGCGATAGAGCACGATGACGTTGTGGCTGACCTGATACGCGGTGGTTAGATCGTGCGTGATGTAGATCAGCGAAATCCCGAATTTGTCGTGAAGCTCGCGCAGGCTCGTCAGGATCGTGGCTCTGAGCGAAGCGTCCACCATCGATACAGGCTCGTCGGCGATGATGACGCGCGGGCGGATCAGCAGAGCGCGCGCCACCATGATCCGCTGCCGCTGACCCCCGCTCAACTGGTGGGGATAGCGTCCGAGCGTCTCCTCTGGCCGTAGGCCGACGGCTCGCAAGGTCTCCTCAATCATGCGCCTCGCCTCGTGCCGGGAGCCCGCAAGCCCGAAGTTCAGAACCGGAGTTTCGAGGACATGGTCGACCCGATAGAACGGGTTGTAGGCTTCAAACGGATCCTGGAAGATCACTTGGACGTCGCGGCGAAAGGATCTGAGATGGGTGCCCGAAAGCCTGCGAAGGTCCGCGCCCTTGTAAAGCACCGCGCCTACGCTGGGTTCGGTAAGGCCTAGCAGCAGGCGCGCCAGGGTGGTCTTGCCGCTGCCGCTTTCGCCGACTAAGGCGGTGATGGACGGCGGTTCGTCGGCGATGGCCAGCGAAAAGTTGTCGACCGCGATCATTCGCGGTCCGAGCATCCCTCCGCCATAGATTTTCGTGACAGCGCGCGCCTCGAGTAAAGTGGACATTTCATGCCCCGACGGCGGTTTGCAACGCGCATTGCGGCGCGCTCGTTTCGTAAAGGTGACACGCGACGAAATGATCTGGGCGAACCTCGCGCAAGACTGGCGCGTCGACTTCGCAACGCTGCATCGCATGTGGGCAGCGCGTGCGGAAGGAACAGCCTCGGGGGCGATTGAGCAGCGACGGGGGCAAGCCGGGTATGCCCCGAAACGCGCCCTTGCGTTCCAGGGTCGGCAGGCTCGCTATCAGTAGTTGGGTATAGGGATGAAGGGGCTCGCGGAAGATCATCCGAACGCCGCAAACTTCGGCAAGCGTGCCCGCGTACATGACCCCTAACCGGTCGACGACCTGGGCCATCAACCCCATGTCGTGGCCGACGAGCAGGATCGAGGCGCCGATTTTTTCCTGGACGCGCCGCAGGGTCTCGACGACTTGCCGTTGCACCACGACATCGAGCGCGCTCGTCGGCTCGTCGGCGATGATCACGCGCGCCCGGAGGCTGATGGCGATCGCGATCACGACCCGCTGTTTCATACCGCCACTCAGTTCGTGCGGATATTTGTCGGCGACCTCCGACCCAAGTCCGACCATCGAAAGCAGTTCGCGGATCCGCGCGTCCAGCGCCGAACGCGTTAGCCCTTGGCCATGGTCGCGTAGCGCGTCGGCGAACTGGCGACGCACCCGGGTCACCGGATTGAGGGAATTCATCGCGCCCTGCGCAACCAGCGCGATCGCCGCCAGGCGCAGACGCCGCATCTCCTGTTCCGGCAGCGCAAGGAGATCGGCCCCCTCGAACAGCGCCTGGCCGCTCTCGATCCGGCCAGGCGGCTTGATCAGGCGCATAAGCGCCATTGCGACGGTGGACTTTCCCGCCCCCGACTCGCCAACCAGTCCCAGGCGCTCGCCCGTGCGCAGGTTGAAACTCACGCCGTCGACCGCCCGCACGGCGCCTAACGAAGTGTGATAGTAAACGCGAAGGTCGCGCACCTGAAGGACGGTATTATCTCGCAAGTGCAGGGGCTTTCTTGCCTCGAGGCCTCAGCCTCATCGTGTAGGATATATGCCGACGTACATCAACGACAAAGGCGTGTCGAACAAGACGACCGCGCTGCTCAAGGACGCGGTCCTGAAGGCGGCCGAAACCGCCGGCGGCGGCGGGCCCGACGGTCTCGTGAATTATCTCGTCGGGCAGGCGAAGCAGAACTCCGGCGGCTGCTCGTCATCGGTGCAACAGCGGTTGTTCGACACGTCCGGCAGCACCCGCAACAGCATCCCTGGGTCATGAAGCTGCTGGCCAAGAAGCCGGCCAAACTCGTCGCCGTTGCCGTTGCTAACAAGATGGCGCGCATCGCTTGGGCGATCATGGCCAAAGG